>NZ_JBIVVI010000188.1:0-10095 GCF_044757675.1 Kitasatospora sp. NPDC091257 | reverse complement strand
CCCCACCTATTCCGAGGTGGACAACAGCCTTACCTCACAGGCCGGATGATGCCTTCGGGGGCTTCCCCGTCCGCGTTGACCAAGTCCTGCGACACCCAGTACGGCTCGATCAGCCGCGAGTCGGCGAGGCTGCGTCCCGGCCCGTACCAGACGGTCCTCATGTGCCCGCCCCGTTGGTGGGGGTACTGCCTCCAGCCCCCTGCCGCGCCACTGCCGCCGGTGCCCTGAGCGGCGCCGCGCCGCGCTTCCTGGACGCGCTCCCGGGCGGCCTTCAGACGCGGGCCGAGCCGCCAGCCAAGGCGCAGGAAGGTGTCCGGCTTGTTCCAGCGCCGCTGCTTGCCGGGTTTGGCGGCCTTGCCTCGCGGCGGCTCGGCGATGTCCGCCTTCGAGGAGCACAGGTAGACGGCGACCTGCAGAGCCCTCGTCACGATCGCGCGCTGGGCATCGGTCGGCGCCTCCTGGCCGCCCTTGCGGGCGATCCTCAGCGCAAGTTCCTCGGCGGTGAACCTGTCGCCAGCCCCGGCAGGGATCGACAGGTGGCAGAACTCCAGCACCGGTGTTGTACCGCCGGGCGGAGGGGGCAGCGGGGTACCGTCCTCGGCGAGCGGCTCGCAGATCACGGCGACGGCGATCTCATCCATCCGGTGGTCGCTGGTCAGGCACAGCAACTTGTCCGGGGTGCGCCGCCCGCTGAAGAGCATCGCCAACAGCCGTCCGCTCCCGCCGCCTCCCACGCTGAGCTCCATCGCGGGCGGCTCGGCGAAGACCACCATCAGGTTGGGGTGGCGGGCCAGGTTGCGAAACAGCTGCCCCGGCAGGGTGCCGAGCCGGTACGTCGCCAGCTCAGACGCCATGTCGGGGTGCATCGCGGCGACGTTCTTCCCCTTCGACCACAGCCGCCACAGCGCGGCCAGGGTGGTCATCTGCCGCACCTCGGCCAGGCTCAGCACGTCCTGCGGGAGGGTACTGAGCAGGATGCCGCCGTTGATCGCGTAGTCCGGCACTTCGCCGAGGCCGACGCTGTGCAGCACGCGGTTGGCGGACGTCAGCTCGGCAACGACCTGCTCGGCCACCACGGCAGTGGCCCGGCCCAGTTCAACGTATTTGCTCGCCATGTGGACTCTCCCCTGTCCCCCTTTGGGCCTCTTTGGCCCGACTGTGCCCACACTCGCCAAGGGGGATGGAGAGGACAACAGCCTTATATGGCACATGAGTTGGACCAAATGGCCCGCACGGACATCCGAGCCGATCACGACCGGACCGGGCGGCTCGCCGGGGACCGGCGGCCCTCGCCTCAGCCGTCCGGGCCATCCACCAGCTCCGCGTCGACCACCGCGGCGTCCTCCTCCAGCTCCGCCACGAAGTCGCTGCGAATCTTGGCCAGCCGGGCCGCCAGCCGCTCGACACTGTCCTCCCGGCCCACCGGGGCGGCCGCCAGCTCGCCGCCACCCGTCGGCGCGAGCTCGATCCGGGCCTGCGCCGCCCGGCCGAACGTCTCCGGCGCCAGGCACGCGAGAAGGAACTGGGCCGCCCGCCAGTCCGGCTGGGCGAAGTCCCGCTCGACCTGCACAACCCGCTCGCCGGTCTCCGGGTCGCGTACCGTCCGGGTGCGCTCCCGCACCACGTGTCCGCCCGTCGCGGCCTTCCGTACGAGCAGCACCAGCTGTGCCTTGCCCTCGCTGCGCGCGCGCATGAACCTGTCGCGGAACTCGCAGAAGGACTGCTCGCCCGCCCGGGCCCGCAGACCGGCCTCCCGCCGCTGCTGCTCCTGCTCCCCTCGCTCCAGCCACCGGTACACGGTGCTGGGATGAATGCCGGCCATCGGCGCCGCGTCGCTCACCGGAACGCCCGCCCGGACCGCGTCCAGCAACCGCTTCTCCACCTCCGGATCGAGGGCGGGACGGCGACCGCGGCGGCTACTCACGAGGCCGAACGTACGCCGAACCCCAGGTCAACGACGCCTCGAGAGCGCTGGAAGGCCAGCGCCCATGGGTATCCAGCCTCGCGTTCGGACACCCTATTCGGTTCCCCTTTCGACCCAAAGAGGAACCGGAAAGCCAGGAGCGCCAACCCCCGATGAGACATTTAAAGCACGATTCCCTTCCCGGGAAACGCCAACCCGGAGCCCTTGAAAAGGGTGCACGCAATAGGATTCGAAAGGAGGCTTTGCGCACCCTCTTCAAGGTACGCTTTCATTAACCCTTTCGGGCCAACCCGAAACAATGGAAAGGCGTGCCCTATTTTTCATATTAGCACTTTAGGGGAATGCCTCGGCGGGCATTAGGGACTTCCCTTGCCCGTAATAACGGGCCCGGAACTCGACTTCGAAAGCCGCCTTGACATGGGAAGAAGGCTCGCACCTAGGCGGGATCGTGGGCGACAACTGGAGCGGCGGCCTCTTTCGATGACCTAAATCTCCAGCCCACCGGCCGACAGCTGGGGCGATTCGTGTAGGCACTTTTTGGATTTGGCGAGGCGTCAGCCAAGTCCTAGGATCAGTGCGCGGATGCGGGCCACCCTTTGCCGAGGGCGACCCGCGCGCTCCGCTTTCCCGCATGCGTTTAGCAGAAATGGAACGATGCCCATGATGACACAGCCCAAGGGCTCCACGCCTCCGCCTTCCATGGCGGACCGGCCGGTGACCTGGCGGGACCTCGCGGTGTGCGGCCACGGCGCCCTGACCACCGCGAGCCTGCACACCCAGGTCGGGTGGCCGACGGCCACCTCGGCGCTCATCGGACTCACCGGCCCGCTCCTGTGGTCGCTGCTCCGCCGGTAGCAGGTCTGCGGCCGGACGCCGGCTGCGGCAGCCTGCCGGCGCCGCCGAGCACCTACTCACGTGAGTAGCGCGACGTCGAGCCGGGTGGGCACTCCGTAAATTTACGGGGTGCCCACCCGGGCTGCCGGGCTACTCCCAGCCGAGGTTGTAGGCGATCTCGTCGTACGCCGTGCCGGTCGCGCCGCTGAGCACGGCGGGCAGGACGACCACGCGGACCGTGAGTCCGGAGTCCTCGTTGATGAGGTCACCGAACTCGGGAGTGCCGACCGTCGTCTGGCGGGGGCCGTCCTCGGCCTCCCAGACCGTCACAACGGGCGCATCCGCAGGCAGGTCCGCGAGGAGGCTGTACAGGCGCGACACCGTCATGGTGTGCTCGTCGTCCGTGCTGACCTGCGGGAGGGCGATCACGGGCACGCGGCGGCCGGACTCGTCAAGCACCGGCGCCTTCACCGGCCACCCCAGCACGGTACGGCCCGAGCCCTCCGGCCCGGGGCAGTCGGCGATGACCAGCAGGTCATCGGGCATCACCCCCAGGAATCCGCGAAGGTCACCGACCCGCAGCGCGGTGGCGGGCAGGTCAAGAGGAACCCTGAGCAGCATCGTTCGTGTCTCCTTGGTGTGGGCGGCCGGGATTCGCGGTCCCGGCCTGGCCCTGCCATCCTCCCGTGGAACAGTCCGCTTGGGCACAACTCCCGTGCCGTGTCAGGCCGGTGGCGGCACGAGGGCGAGCACCTCGGCGCGACGGGCCAGGTCGGCGTGGAGCGCCCCGGTCAGGTGGGTGGTGACCATCGCGGCGCCGTGCGCGCGGGCGCCGCGCGTGGTCATGCAGGCGTGCTGGGAACGGATCAGGCACGCCGCGCCCTGGATGTCGAGGTGCGCGCCGAGAGCGTCCACCACCTGCTGACCCAGTCGCTCCTGGACCTGCGGTCGAGCAGCGAACTCCTGGACGAGGCGGGCGAGCTTGGACAGGCCGACGATGCGGGCTCCCGGGGCCGGAAGGTAGGCGACGGTGGCCCGGCCCTGGAAGGGCAGCATGTGGTGCTCGCACAACGCGTCGAACGGGACATCGACGGCGGCAATCAGCGCTGCACGCTCGCCTTCCGGGGGGAAGGTGACGGCGAGGTGCCGGACCGGGTCCAGGCGCACGCCGGACGTCAGCTCGGCGAGGGCCTTGGCCATGCGCCGGGGGGTGGCGGCCGTGGACTCGGTGTCGCACGGGATGCCGAGCGCGGCGAGAAGGCCTGCGGCGTGCAAGGTCGCACCGGCCAGGTCGACGGGGATGGCGGGGGTGGTCATCGTTTGCGTTCTCCAGGCCACAGCAGCACGTGCTGCCGCATCGTCAGGTTCCAGTTGCGTTCGATCACGTCGTCGGCCAGCGACCGGGCGACCTCGATGGTGCGTTCGGCGGTGGTCCCTTCGGGCATCACCCAGGTCGCGTGCGGGGGCAGGTGGAAGCGGTCCACCAGGCCGGCGATCTCCTCGAGGTCGTCGGGGCCGGAGGCGACGAACTTGAAGCGGGCGCGCTGCTTGTGGGCGAGGTCGGCGAAGACCTCCAGGGCTTCCGGCTTGATGCGCCGTTCCTCCGGCATGCCGGAGTTCGCCAGCTTGGGGCTGACGTTGAAGGCCAGCCGCGGTACGCCGAGGCTGACGGGCTTCGGCGCGAGGGTGCCGTTGGTCTCGATCTCGACGCGGCGGGTGGTGTAGCGCAGGACGGCCATGAACGAGCGCCAGGCGTCGGTGCGCTGGTGCAACAGCGGCTCGCCGCCGGTGATGACGATGATCGCGTGCGGGTGCCCGGCGGCCCACTCGGCAAGTTCGACAACGGGGACGCGGCCGATCTCCTTGCGCAGGTCGTACCGCTTGCCGTCCCAGGTGTACGGGGTGTCGCACCATCCACAGCTGAGGTTGCAGCCGCCCAGGCGCAGGAACAGGGCCCTCTGGCCAGCCGATGGCCCTTCTCCCTGGATGGTGGGCCCGAAGGCCTCAACGACGGGCAGGCCGGCGTCCGGGACAACGAGGGCGCTCACGGGGCCGCCGTCCAGGACGCGGCGTTGACGGCGGTCTCGGACACGCCGACGTGGGAGACGTACGCGCCGGCGGCGCGGGGCAGGGTGTGCAGGGCCTCCGTGGCGACGCGGCCCAGCAGTTCGGCGACGGCCTCCACGCTCGGCCAGCCGAGGCCGGCGGCGTGCTGCTCCTGCTCGGTGGGGTCCTCGGCGCCGAAGCGGAACAGCTTGCTGCCCTGCCCGGCGAGGACCGGGGCGAGCGGGTCGCTGGCTCCGAGCATGGTGCCGTGGTCGAGGAAGGTGTCGATCCACGTGCGCAGGGCCCGCTTGAATGCGCCGAACTCCACGACGGTGCCGGCCGCGAGCACCGGGGCGGTCACGGTGATCTCGGCCAGCCAGCTGTGTCCGTGCAGGTTCTCGCACTTCCCGGCGAGGTGCGGCAGCCGGTGCGCGCTCTCGAAGTTGTGGCGGACGGTGACGGCGTGGCTCACAGCTGCTCCCCCGCATCCCCCAGGTGAACGACCGCACCGGCCTCGCCGTCCTCGGACACCGCGACCATCGTCACCCGCAGGCCGACGCTGCTCACGTGTTCGGCGAGGGTGCGCGCCAGGGTCTCGCACGAGGCCGGCCCGCACTCGCGGGCTCCCGGGCCCCACCAGCCGCGGATCAGGTCGCCGAGGTCGTGGAACTCGGTGTCGCGGTCGTCGTGGGCGGCGGCGACGGCGACCGTGATGTGGAACAGGTGGCGGTGCCGGGCCCGAAGGTAGGAGCGGTGGTCGGGCGCGGCGGGCCAGTGGTGGAATCCGGGCAGCTCGACTTTGGCCCAGACGGTGGCAGGTGGCTTCACGAGGATCGTTCCTCCGGGTCGGTGAAGGGCGGGTAGGACGGCTGCCCGAGCAGCTCGTCGCGGGTGGTGCGGGCGAGTCGCCACACGGCGGTGGTCGCCTCGACGGTCTGCGCGCACATCAGGCAGCAGGCGGTGCGGCCGCGGGTGGGGTGGGCCGGCTGGTCGAGGTCGTAGGCGAAGCCGCGGTTGATCACGCCGACCTTGCGCAGCAGCGCGGAGTCCACGCGGACGTCGGGCCAGCGAAGCGGGCCGAGCCAGGTGGAGGAGTCGCAGGAGTCCGGGGCCACCGGCAGGCACCATTCGTTGACCGTCAGGCCGAGGACGTGGACCCACAGGGCGGGGTACTGGCGGTGGCGCTCCCACAGGGTGTGCAGCAGGCGCAGCCGCACCGGGTTGGGCGCTTGGACGACGTTGCCGAGGCAGATCCGGTCGTACTGCTGCGCGAGCTCGTCGAAGTAGTCCCAGCCGTCCACGAGCGGGTGGTAGACGGGGATCGGCGCGAGGCCTGCGGCCTCGAGGCGGGCGCGGGTGCGGATCTTGTTGTCCCGGCCGCCCTGGTCCAGCTCGATGTAGCCCCACAGCCGGTCGCTGTGGCGCTGCACCAGCTCGACGTACCGGGAGTACAGGTCATCGAACCCGTCGATCTCCTCCGGGGCGAGGCGTAGGGCCTCGTCCATGGAGATGCCGGGGTGGGCCCGCTTGTACTGGTTGGTCAGCCAGAAGATGCCGCTGTCCAGCAGGACCTGGTGCCCGTCGTCCAGCAGCTTGACCAACCTCCGTTCGTGGCCGGCGGTCAGCAGGTCGTTGGTGGCGAGCAGCACGTGGTGCGGGTAGTGCTCGGAGTCCCCGGCGGCGAAGTACAGGTGCCGATCGGCCGGGTCGAACGCGCCGCCGCCGGTGCGTTTCACCGCGGCGGGCTGGTGGCTCGGGCTCACCGCTGCGCCCCTTCCAGTTCGGTGCTGTCGGGGGCGTCGGTCAGCTCTTGGACGCGGTGGGCGGCGTGCCGCCAGCACGCACCCAGCGCCGTTGCGGCGTCCGCGCACAGGCGGGCGGCGGCCTGGTAGGAGTTGCTGTCGCCGGGGGCGTAGCGGAAGCCGGCGGGCAGGTTGCCGACGCGGCGCAGCAGGGCGGTCTCGATCCGCTGGTGGTTCCAGCGCAGCGGCGCCAGCCACGACGAGGAGTCGCAGGAGTCCGGCGGGACGGCCAGGCACCATTCGTTCGCGGTCAGCCCGAGCGCGTGGATCCACAGGTGCGGGTAGCTCTGGCGGCGCTCCCAGATGGTGTGCAGCAGCCGCAGGCGTACCGGGGCGGGGGCTTGCACGATGTTGCCGACGCAGATCCGGTCGTACTGCTCGGCCAGCTCGTCAAGGTAGTCCCAGCCGTCCACGAGGGGGTGGTAGACCGGGATCGGCGACAGGCTGAGGTCGTGCAGGGCCTGGCGCTGCGCCCGCTTGTGCAGCAGGCCGCCTTGGTCCAGCTCGATGTAGCCCCACAGCCAGTCGCCGTAGGTGCGGGCCAGGTAGATGTACCGCTCGCGCAGTTCCGCGAACCCGTCGATCTGCTCCGGGGGAAGCGCGAGGGCCTCGTCCATAGAGACGCCGTGGGCGCGCCGGTGCCGGTTGGTGAGCCAGAAGATGCCGCTGTCCAGAAGCACCTTGCAGCCGGCGTCCAGCAGGTCGCGCAGCCGCCGCTCCTCGGCGTCGCCCAGCAGGTCGTTGACGGCGGTCAGCACGTGCGGGCCGGCGTTGAACTCGCCTCCGCCCGCGGTGAAGTAGATGGGCCGCTCCGAGCGGTCGAAGGTTCCCCCGGCGGTCGGTAGGACGGTCGTCACGACTCGTCCCGAAGCGTGGGCGCCACACCGCTGATCCGCGCCCACTTGTCGAGGAGGTGACCGGCCAGGTAGCGCTCGGGCTGCACCATCACCAGGCGCCGGCCGACGGCCCGGTCCGCGAACGGGGCGAGCGGGGTGGGGTAGGGCAGGAAGAGGCTGCCCTCGATCAGCAGCGGGGTCCACTGCGGCCAGCCGTCGAAGACCTCGGCGACGACGAGGCGGTGTTCGCCCAGTTCCCACACCTGGCCGGTCTCGACCTGGTGCTCGGGCTCCCCGACGGTGACACCGGCCAGGGCCAGGAGGTCGCCGCGGTTGAGCTGCTCGGGCTCGGCGGCGCCGTCGTCTTCCGCCTCGGCCGCGTCGTCGGCCTGGCCGCCCGCGGCGACGTCCTCGAGCATGGCGTCGATCTGGGCGTGGTCGAATCCAGTGGCGGCGAACAGCTCCGGATCCACCTGCTCCAGGTCGGAGAGCATCGCCGCGAGACCCTCGCCGTCCCAGCCACCGGCGGTGGTCAGGTTGTTGGAGGCGATCAGGTAGGCCTCGGCGTGGGCGTCGTCGCGGCTTGCCCAGCCGCGCACCACGGGGACGGTCCACGTGCCGTCGGCGGTGACGACCACCCCGTCCGGGGCCTGCTTCCCCGCGTCGCGGCGGCGCGCGAGGGTCTCGTAGCGGCCGTGGCCGGCCACCAGCCGGTCGGTGCGTTCGTCCAGCAGGCCGGGCTCGGTGAAGTCGAACTGCTCCACGGAGCGATCCAGCCCGTCGTCGTCGTGCCCTTTCGGGTTGCGGGCGGCGGGCCGGACCTCGTCCAGCGGCATGTAGTCGATGTAGCGGGGGGCTGCCATGAGCGGGGAACCTAGGCGGCCGCCCGCGGTTAGGTCGCGTCGAGCAACTTCCGGCGCTGGGGTCGCGGTTCAGCCACCGGCCGGATGCGAGAGGGGTCGGTGCAGGTACCGGGCGTGGATCGGGCCGATCCGGCTGAACGGGTCGCCGAACTCGGCGACGAGCTGTTCGTAGATTGGTGTGCCAAGGTCTCCGGCTGGCCTCACCGGCACGAGGTGCGCGGCGGGTTGGAGGGGGGCCGGGCGCCGGGCGAACCAGGGCGAGCGAGGAGTGTCGGCTGCGGGGTCGTGCGGGCTGGTCACGGTGTTCCTCTCAACTTGCCTGTGATGACCGGACGTTAGATCAGACGGCGGACAGTGCGGCCGCTTCGACGTCCGGGGTGGGCCTGGCCAGGCACGGGCAGGGAGTGCCTGGCCAGGGCGAGTGATGCGCGCAGGGTTTGGCGTCCTTACTGGCTTCCACGCGCCGGTGGGGCGCCGCGCTTGGCCGCGCGGACTCTGCGGACCTGGGTGCTGCCGCTCGTGCGGGTCCGCTTGGTGGGGTAGTCGAGTTCGTGCAGTGCCGGGCGCTCGTTGGGCTGGTTGTCCCAGAACGCCTCCAGCTGCCGCACCCGCGCGGCGGTGTCGGGCTCGGGGTCCTTGAGCCGCCCGGCGATGTGCATGTACTCGTACGCGCCGTAGGTGCCGGGCGGCACCCCGTCGAGCAGCGCCCGGGCGATGTTCTGCGCCTTCTCGGCGGCGGACTTCGCGGCACGGTGCCGGTCGTACTCGCCGAGGGCCCACTCGATGTCGGCCTTGTCGGTGACGAGGGTGTACGACTCCGGGGAACGGCCGACGGCCTCGGCCTGAAGCATGTTCCAGCAGTCGACGCGCGCCGGGCAATAGCGTCGGCAGATCACGTCGGTGCTCGGACCGGACCGGTCCCGGGGCAGCGCGGTGCCCAGGTCCAGGGCCGTGGCGATCGCGGTCAACCGGCCGAGCGCCCGCCGGGCGGCCTGCTCGTCGAAGGGCCGGGCGAACTCCTCGTCCGCGCCGCTCTTGCGCTCGAAGTAGACGATCCTCACCTCGGTCACCCGCTCGCCAGCAAGGTTCAGGGCAAGGGCGTACAGCTGCGTCTGGTCCCACTCCGTCTCGGGCGGGCCGTCGTCGCCGACCAGCGACCACTTCCAGTCCCCGGCGGTCTTGTAGTCATAGAGGACGCCGGTGACCGGGTCGTACTCGTCGTAGCGGCTCGGCCGGTCCAGGCCCGGCAAGGTGACGGACTGCTCGTACAACCGCCACGGGTAGAGGGCGCGCCGGCGGCGGGACACCGAGTCGTGGATCAGCGTTCCGGCCCGGGCCGCGCGCCGATCGACTGGGGCCGGGACATAGCCGGACGGCGGGTCCTCCCGGTACCAGATCGCGCGGCGGCAGGAGCTGGTGTCGGACGCGCCGATCGACCACTGGCCGGGTTGCTTGGGGCGGCGGGAGCGGCGGCGTCGGCCGGTGCGCTCGGACGCTGCGAGGTCGTCCCCGAGCCGGTTGTGGGCCGCCGTCTGGGCGCGTTCGAGGAGCAGGTCGGCGGGGTCGCGGCGGTAGCGGGCGCAGCTGGTGGCGGGGTGGCCGCCGGAGCGTTTCTGGCCCCGGTGCGCGTGCCGGGGGGCGCCGCACCGGCACGGGAGTGGGCTGGGCCCGATGAGGCGGGCGGCGGCGAGCGTACGGGCGCGCTCGATGGGGAGCTTCATGAGGTGTCCGTGTGGGAAGGCCGCAGGGCCGCGCAGACAGGACGCGGCCCTGCGGGCGGGGTGGGCGGG
>NZ_JBIVVI010000187.1:0-10098 GCF_044757675.1 Kitasatospora sp. NPDC091257 | reverse complement strand
CCGTGCGACCCCCCGGTATGCCGTGCCACAGGCCGACCAGGTCGGCTCCGGCCCTGTCGAGCGAGGCCACGTCCCCGGCCGAGGCGGCTCCGCAGATCTTGACCAGCATCAGGCGTCACAGCCCCAACATGGCGGCGACGCGGTTGCGTTGGATCTCCGAGGTGCCCGAGTAGATCGGGCCGGCGACCGCGTCGCGCACGTCCTTCTCCAGCCCGTACTCGGCCAGGTACCCGCTGCCGCCGAAGATCTGCACGGCGGCCAGTGCGGAGGAGAGGTTGCTCTCGCTGGCGACGAGCTTGCTGACGGCGATGTCCCTCGTGACGTTCTCGCCCTCCGTCAGCCGAACCGCCGTGTCGTAGAGCCATTTCCGTGCGGTGTCCAGGCCGATGCCCATGTCCACGAGCTTGTGGGAGATCGACTGGTACGAGCCGATCGGATGGCCGAACTGGACGCGCTCCTTGGCGTACTCGACGCAGCGGTCGAGCCGGTACCGCATCTGCCCGGTGTTGATGACGAAGGAGCAGAGGATCTCCCACTTCATCACGTGGTCCAGGACCAGGAACCCGGATCCGACCCGGCCGATCACGGCGGACGCCGGGACCCTGCAGTCGTCGAAGTGCAGTTCACCCAGCGGAGCGGTCCGCAGCCCCATGGTGGCGACGGGTGGCCCGACGACGAGCCCCGGGGTGTCCCGCTCCACGACGAAGGCGGTGATGCCGAGCGGGCCGCCGTTCGGGTGGGTGCGCGCGTAGACCACGAACACGTCGGCCACCGGGCCGTTGGTGATGAAGGACTTGCCGCCCCGCAGCACGAAGCCGTCGTCCTCGCGGGTGGCCGTGGTCCTCATCGCCAGCGCGTCGGAGCCGCTCTCGGTCTCGCTGATCGCGTGCGCCCCGATCGTCTCTCCCGAGCAGATCCCCGGCAGGTAACGCGCCTTGAGCTCCGGTGAGCCGAACCGTTGCAGCGGGACCCCGGCGCCGACCAGGTGGGTGGCGACCGAGAAGTTCAGTCCGCCGTCACGGCATCCGGTCCCGAGCTGTTCGAGCACGTGCATGGTGGTGAGCAGATCCTGGCCCAGCCCGCCCCACCGCTCGTCGAACGGCAGGCCGAGGATTCCGGACCTCCGGATCAGCTTCCACTTGTCCCACGGGAAGGCGCCTTCGGCGTCCCCTTCGAGATGGCCCGAGCTGAGTTCCTCGCACCACTGGGCGATCCCCTCGCCCAGGGCGATCTGGTCGGCGTTCCACCTGATCATCTGTCGGTCCCGTCAGTCCTGTCGGTCCTGTTAGTACTCGGAGAAATCGGCTGAGTCCAGGTTGTGGCGTTCGTCGCCGCGCAGCGCGGGCGAGAACACGCAGACCAGGCGGAGGTCCTCGTCCTGGCTCGCGATCAGGAAGTGGGCGTCGTGCCGGTCGAGCGCGTACAGCGTGCCCGGCTCGATCGGGTGGGACGTGCCGTCGGCGTCCACGACCTCGCCCGTTCCCTCGATGCAGTAGCAGGCCTCCAGGTGGCGGCGGTACTCCAGCCTCGACTTGGTGCCGGCGCGGACGGTGGTGTCCGTCATCGTGTAGCCCAGGCCGTCGGATTCGAGAAGGAACCTGCGGCTGAGCCCGTTGCCCCAGTCCACGGTCTTCGCTTCGTCAAGGCGTCGGACGATCATCGGGTGTGCCTCCTAGTGGTTGGCTGAACACGGCGAAAGGGTGTGCACGAAGGTGTGGAACTCCTCGACCACGTCGGCCCCTTCGGCGAGGGCCTGTTCGATCCGGGCGACCCCGGCGCTGCCCACGACCGCGGCGTCGGCGCCGAGGTCGTGCAGCAGGGCGATGTCCGCCCCGGAGCGGACGCCGAATCCGACGGCGATCGGCACGGCGGTCGCCGTCCGCAGTTCGGTCAGCGCGGCGGCCAGCTCCCGGCGGTCGGCCGTGAGCCTGCCGCCGCTGCGGCCGTAGTGGGCCACCAGGTACAGGTACGCGGTGGCGCACTCGGCGGCCGCGGCCTTCACCTCGGCCGTCGACGCGGCGTAGCAGGTGGCGACCATGGGCAGCCCCGCCTCCCGCACCGCTTCGAGGCAGCCGGCCCGTAGCCGCGGTGGCAGGCCGTGGACCAGCAGCCCGTGGACGCCCGAGTCGGCGACCCGCCGCACGAAGCCGGGCACGGTCAGGTCCCTGACCGTGTGGCTCCAGTCGGCCAGCAGGGCCACCCGCAGGTGGCGCAGCCGGGGCAGGATCCCGCCGAGGAAGTCGAGCACCTCGTCGAGTCCGCCGCCGTCGGCCAGGGCCCGCTGCGCCGATCGGCGGATGACGGGCCCGTCGGTGACCGAGTGGGGAAAGGGCACCGCCAGCTCCAGGCAGTCCACCCGGCAGTCGTCGAGCATCCGCATGACGTCGGCCAGTACGGGCAGCGGCGGGTCTCCGGCGTTGAGGAACATCGCCAGGCCGGGCCGGTCCGGCGGCCGGTGTGCGAAGAACCCGCTCACCGCGCACGCGCCGTGGCCGCCGTGCGGCGCGCCGGTCGGGCACGGAGGCGCTCGACGAGCTCGCGGGCGGCGCCGCCGCGCAGGGCGTCATCGGCCGCCCCGATCGCCTCCGGCCACCCGTCGATCAGCCCGCTCGCGACGGCCAGCGCGGCGGCGTTCAGGCGGACGGTCCGCGTCGCGAGACCCGTCCCCTCCCCGGAGAGCACGCCGAGGAAGTGGTCGACCACGTCCTCGCCCCTTCCGGCCGGCCGCAGTCCGGCGATCGCGTCGGTCCCGGTCCCGGTCCCGGTCCCCGGAGCCTCGGCCGGCAGCCGGATGCCGTCGGTGCCGTCATTGGTGAGGACGACGTTGTCGACGGAACTGACGAGCTCGTCGATGCCCAGCTCGTTGGAGCACAGCCAGATCCTCCGGCCGGCGACGGTGGCGGCGACATCGCCCAGAGTCGGCACCAGCGAACGGTCCGAGACGCCGACGAGCTGGGCGGAGACCGGCACCGCGGCCAGGAAGGGGCCGACGGAGTTGATGAATCCGCCGATCATCCGCAGGTCCATCGGCACGATGCTCCGGGCCAGCAGCGCGACCTCCCGCGGATAGACGAAGTTCCCCGGGAACGCGATCCCGAAGCGTTCCAGCAGGTCCTCGGTCTGCTCGTACGAGGTGGTCCTTCCGATGCCGAGACGGTCGAGCAGATCGTGGGAGCCACAGCTGCTCGTATAGGCGCGGGACCCCGTCTTGACGATGCGCACGCCCAGGGCCGCGGCGACGAACGCCGCCGCGGTGGAGATGTTGAACGTGGCCGGCCCGCCTCCGGTGCCGACGATGTTGGCCGCGCCGTCCAGCCGCGCGGGGACGGCCGGCCGCCGCTCGTCCAGCGAGCGGAGCATCGCGACCAGCGTGTCCCGATCGGGCATCCGGGTGGACAGCGAGGACAGCAGCGCCACCGTCTCGCCGGACCGCAGCGCGCCGTCGCGCAGCTGGTCCCAGAAGGACCCCCACAGCTCCTGGTCGACGGTGCGGTCCCGGTCGATCAGCGCTCGCAGTACCTCGTGCATGACTAGTGGGAGTCCGTCCGGTGCGGCTGGGCCTCCTCGATGAACCTGCTGATCGAGGCGACGGAGCGGAAGCTGTCCGGGTCGAGGTCGAACTCCTCGACGCGCAGGTCGAAGCGGTCCTCGAGCCAGGCGATCGTCTTGAGCAGGCCGAGGCTGTCGATGACCCCGCCGTCCACGAGGTCGTAGTCGGAGTCCAGCTCGTGCGCGCCGACGTCCGGCAGGAACTCCTCGATGATGAACCGGGTGACTGTCGCGGCGTGCTTCACGTGGCCGTTCCTTCGCTGGACTGGGACTGGGACTGGAGTTGGGACGGGGAGCAGGTGCGCTCGATGGGCGTGCGGTCGATCTTTCCGGTGGACGTCCTGGGCAGCGGGTCGTCCACGATCAGCAGGGTCGAGGGGACCGCGGTGAGCGGAAGCCGTTGTGCGCAGTGCCGGCGCAGTGCCAGCGAGTTCAGCCGACTGTCCGGGGCGCGACGGACCACGCTCCGCAGCAGGCGGCCGGCCACCGGGTCGGGCACGGCCAGCACGGCCGCCTCGACCACGTCGGGATGGTCGAGCAGCACCTGTTCGACCTCATGGGTGTTGACCCGCACGCCGCGGACCTTGACCTGGTGGTCGTTCCGGCCTTCCAGGGTGATGCGGCCGTCCCGCTCGCGCCGCACGAGGTCGCCGCTGCGGAAGTAGCGCCGTGTCTCCCCTGCGTGGCGGTGGGTCGCGAACCGGTCGGCGTTCTGGTCCCGGTCCAGGTAGCCGGCGGTCTGGAACGGCGTCGCGACATGGAGCTCGCCGGTTCCCGGCCCGGTCACGATCCCGCCGTCGGCATCGACGATCACCGCGTGGACGCCGGGCAGCGGGCGCCCGATCGGCACCGGGCCGTCCGCCGGCTCGGTGCCGTCGACCTCGTGCAGGAAGCTGTCGTTGGTCTCGGTGCAGCCGTAGACGTTGTAGAGCCGCGCGCCGGTGAACAGACGCGGCAGTTCGGCCAGGCAGCGGGCGGGCAGGCTGTCACCGGTGAAGACGACGTGCTCGACCGTGTCGAGCCGCCGGCCGCTCGCCGCGGCCGCGTCGACCAGCAGCCGGTAGAACATCGGTACCGCCTGGACGAGTTGGACCTGGTGGCGGGAGACGAGGTCCAGCAGGTGGCCCGGGTGGGTGGCCCGGGCCGGATCGACCAGGACGACGCGGCCGCCGTACTTGAGCGTGGTCCAGATGTCCAGCAGGCACAGGTCGAAGGTGAGCGGGGCGTAGTTGAGGACCGTGGTCCCCCGACGGATGCCGAACCGCTCGCCGGCCCAGGTGGTGAAGCGGTCCACCGCCCCCGTACTCAGCGGCACGATCTTCGGCCGCCCGGTGGAACCGGAGGTGGTGAACATGAAGGAGATGTCGGCGGGCTCCGTATCGCGCGGCGCCCTCGGTTCCGCAGGCCGGTCCACGGTGCCCGGTCCGGGCGCCGGGGCGCTGTCCGGCGTCAGGACGTGCCGGATTCCGGCCCGCTCCACCAGCGCGTGGGACGTTCCCCCCTCCGGCGTGGGCGCCGGCAGCAGCAGAAAGCGCCGCCCTTCGAGCAGGCAGGCGAGCACCAGGGCGATCGTCGAGGGCGACTTGGCGGCCGGGATGCCGATCGGCTCGTGCTCGTCCGGGGCGAGCCGGCTGATCCGGACGCGCTCCCGCTCTGCCAGTCGGTGGAGTTCACCGTAGGTCGTCTCTTCTCCGCGCCACACCAACGCCGGATCACCGGGGTGGCCGGTGGCGTGCGAGACGAATGAACCCACCAGGCTCTGCTGCTGCGTCATGCCTTCTCCGAGTTCATGCAAACGAAGTGGGTTCATATTCAACGGATGAGTTCATGCAACGGGTTCACCGATCTCATTCGGAACAATGAGGGGGTCGGCACGAAAGGGGCTCACCCGGCCGTCCACCTGGTGAAGGAAGAATTATCACGTGGCGCCCGCCCACGGAAGTGGGTTGGTCGACCGGAGTCATGACGGCACGTCAGAGACTGTTTCGCGGCCGGTCGCGCCGATGCTAGCCGTCGAGCGTGTTCGATCTACATAAGGAATCCGGTGGACTGGCGTAAAGATTGTCTTGATGCCTGCAACCCCGTTTCCTGTCTTGCGGAGTGAGACGGGAGCTGCCTACTATCCGCCGTACTGATCGCGATGTAGCGAATCGGCGAGGGGATTTCCGGGGCGTTCGAGCGTTCCCGATCGCCGTGAAAGGTGGATCCGTCATGCCTGGCTCCGATCGGCGCGCGCACGCTCCGACCCTGTTGTCCTTCGCCCAGCAACGGCTGTGGTTCCTCGACCGGCTGCGGCCGGGCCGGCCGGACCACAACGTCCCGACCGCGGTTCGCCTGCGCGGCCGGCTGGACCAGGGCGCGCTCGTCCGGGCGCTGACCGAAGTCGTGCGGCGCCACGAGGTGTTGCGCGGCAGGATCGTCGACACCGACGACGGCCCGCGCCACGTCACGGACCCGGTCGAGACCTTCGTGCCGACGATCACCGATCTGACGCACGCCCCGGCGGAGCAGGCCCGGCAGCGGGTCCGGGAGCTGGTGGCCGCCGATCCGGCGACCCCGTTCGACCTCGGGACCGCTCCGATGCTGCGGGCCCGGCTGATCCGCACCGCCCCGGACGACCATCTGCTGCTCCTGGTGATCCACCACATCGCCTGTGACGGCTGGTCGTTGTCGGTGCTGTGGCAGGAGATCTCCGCCGGATACGGTGCCGCCGTCGAAGGCCGGCCGATCGCCCTGGCGGACCTTCCCGTCCAGTACGCCGATTTCGCGGACTGGCAACGGGGCCACCAGGACGGAACGGCGCTGAAGGACCAACTCGCCTACTGGCGCGATCACTTGGCCGACCTGAGCCCGTCGGTGCTCCCGACGGACCGGGCCCGCCCCGCGGTGTGGTCGGGCCGGGGCGACCAGGTCGAGATCGAGATCCCCACCGAACTCGCCGACCGCATCCGCGCACTGGGGCGCGCCCACGAGGTCACGCCGTTCATGACGCTGCTGGCCGCCTTCCAGGTCCTGCTCGCGCGCTGCACGGGACAGGCCGACGTGACGGTGGGGACGCCGATCTCCGGACGGACCCGGATCGAGCTGGAGCCGCTGATCGGCTTCTTCGTCAACACGCTCGTCCTGCGCACCGACCTGTCCGGCGACCCCGGCTTCACCGACGTGCTCGCCCGGGTACGGCGGTGCGCGGTGGAGGCCTACGCCCACCAGGACGTCCCCTTCGAACGGCTGGTGCAGGAGCTGCGGCCCGAACGCGATCTCGGCCAGCACCCCCTGTTCACCGTCATGTTCCAGCTGGAGGATCCGCCGGCGCTCCCGTCCGGCCTCCCGGGGATCGAGGTGAGCGACCATCGGATACCGAACGAGGTGGCGAAGTTCGACATCGAGGTCTCCCTGACGGACCGCGGAGACCGCATCACCGGTGTCATCCGCTACGCCACCGACCTCTTCGACCGCGACACGGTGCGGCGGCTCTCCGAGGGTTTCGAGGCGCTGCTCGACCAGCTCGTCGGCAGTCCCGAACGGCCGATATCGGCGTGGGAGACCCCTCCCGGCCTCCGTGCGAGCCGTTCCGCCCCCGCCACTCCCGCCGTGCCGCCCGCGGCCCCGCAGTCCGATGCCGACCGGGCCGGCGCTCCCGTCGCGAGGACCGCGACCGAGACCGAGCTTCTCGTGCTGGAGACCTGGGCCGAGGTGCTCGGTGCCGCCCCGGACGACGTGCACGGCGACTTCTTCGAGCTGGGCGGCCATTCGCTCCTCGCGTCGAAGATCATGTCCCGACTCGGCCGGGCACTCGACCTCGAACTGCCGGTCACCCTGCTGTTCTTCCACCCGACCGTCGCCGAACTCGCCGACGCCGTCGACGCGGCGTTGCTGGCGGACCTCGGCGCCGCCGAAGCGGAACCGCGCCCCGCCGAATCCGCACCACTTACCGCCGAAGCCGAACCGCTCCCCGCCGGAAAGGCCCGTCACCCGTGAAGGCACCGCACAGTCGATCCGAGCCCGGCCGACCGACCGGCTCCACTCCGGCCACGACCCGGGCCCTGCTGGACCAACGCGTCCGCGCGGCCCGGAGCAGGGCCGCCGAGGGCGAGCCGGGGGACGCGGTCCCACGCCGCCCGGTGGGCGCGCAGGTGACCTCGTTCACCCAGGAACGCATGTGGCTGATCGAGCGGCTGTCCAACGGCCCCGCGATGTACAACGTCCACGAGGTCTTCCGGCTGCACGGCCCGCTGGACGTGGCCGCCCTCGGCCACAGCCTCACCGAGCTGGTGCGGCGCCACGAAGTCCTGCGCACCGCCTTCCCCGAGCAGGACGGGCGCCCCGTCCCCTCGGTCGAGCCGGCCCGGCCGCTCGACCTGCCCGTCACGGACCTCCGGGCCGAGCCCGCGGACCGCCGGACGCAGCTGGTCCTCGATCTCGTCCACGCCGAGATCCTGCGCCCGTTCGACCTGGCCACCGCGCCGCTGCTGCGCGCGGCACTGCTGCGGGTCGACGAGGACGAACACGTCCTGGTGGTGGTCGTCCACCACATCGCGGTCGACGGCTGGTCGATGCCGCTGCTGTGGGACGACCTGTCGGCGATGTACCGGAGCCGGCTGGAAGGCCGCGAGCACGAGCTGCCGCCCTTGCGGATCCAGTACGCGGACTTCGCCCACTGGCAGCGGGCCCGCCTCTCCGGCGAACGCCTGCAGCGCCAACTGGACTACTGGAGCGCACAGCTGTCCGGGCTGTCGCCGCTGGACCTGCCCACCGACCGCCCGCGCGGACCGGTCCGCGCGGGCCGGGGCGAGCGGATCACCTTCACCGTGCCCGAGGAACTGGCCGGGCGGTTGCGGCTGCTGGGCCGGCGGCACGGCGCGACGATGTTCATGACGCTGCTCGCCGCGTTCCAGGTCCTGCTCGCCCGCTACAGCGGGCAGTCGGACGTGGCGGTCGGCACCCCGGTCGCGGGCCGCACCCGTCCGGAACTCGACCCGCTGGTGGGCTCGTTCATCAACACCGTGGTCATCCGCACCGACCTCGCGGGCGACCCGAGCTTCGCCGAGCTGCTCGATCGGGTCCGCCGGACCGCCGCGGACGCCTACGCGCACCAGGACGTGCCGTTCGAACGGCTGGTGCAGGAGCTGCGGCCGGCCCGCGGTCTCGACCGCAACCCGCTGTTCCAGGTGATGTTCGCCGGCCTGTCCGACCCGACCGCCTCCCTCCGGCTGGTGGGGACGGAGGTCGAACGGATCGAGGTCGACAACGGCACGGCCAAGGTCGACCTCAGCCTGGTGATCGCCGACGGGCCGGCCGGCCCGGGCGGGACGACCGGGACCGTGGCCTTCGACACCGATCTGTTCGACCGCGCGAGCGTGGAGCGCCTGGTCGGCCACTACCTCCGGCTGCTGGACGCCGCGTCCGGCGATCCCGACCGTCCCGTCTCGCGCCTGGAGCTGCTCACCGAGGCCGAACGCGAGGCGCTGCTGGTGGCCGCCAACGCCACCGACGAACCCTTTCCCGCGGACCTCTGCGTGCACGAGCTGGTCGAGGAGCGGGCCCGGCGGACCCCCGACGCGGTGGCGGTCCGCTGCGGCGCCGAGCGGCTGACCTACCGGGAACTCGACCGCCGGGCCAACCGGTTGGCCCGGCACCTGCGAGCCCGGGGAGCCCGGCCGGAACGCCTGGTCGGCGTCTGCCTGCCGCGCTCGGCGGACCTGGTCGTGGCCCTGCTGGCCGTCCTCAAGTCGGGCGCCGCCTACCTGCCGCTGGACCCGGACCTCCCGGCACGGCGCATGTCGTTCATGCTCGCCGACGCCGACGTGCCGCTGCTGCTCACCCAGGACTCCCTGGCCGACCGGCTCCCGAGCCACGGCGCCGCCACGGTGCGGATGGACACCGAGGCCCGGGTCATCGCGGCCCAGCCGGAGGACCCGCTGCCACCGCTCGCGACGCCCGCCAACCTGGCGTACTCGATCTACACCTCCGGTTCGACCGGCCGCCCCAAGGCCGTGCTGGTCCCGCACGAGGGCGTGGTCAACTACCTGGTGGTCCGCGGCCGGCAGCTGGACCTCGGCGGGGACGACGTCGTCGCCTCGGTGGCCTCGATCTCCTTCGACGTCATCGTCCCCCAGGTGCTCATGCCCCTGGCCTGGGGCGCGAGCGTGGTGATCGCCCCGTCGGAGGTCGCGGTCGACGGCCCGCGCCTGACGGAGATGATGCGCGAGTTCGGCGTCACCACGCTCATGGCCACACCCGCCACCTGGCTCCTGCTGCTGGACGGCGGATGGCAGGGCGGCCGGTTCCAGGCGATCTGCGTGGGCGAACCGCTCCAGCCCGCCCTGGCCCGGCGGCTCCTCGACCGGGTCTCCACGCTGTGGAACGGCTACGGTCCCACCGAGGCGTCCGTCGGCTGTGTCACCCGGCGCGTGGACGCCGAACGGGACCTGGCCCGGCCGGGCGGGTCCGTGCCGATCGGCCGGCCGCTCGGCAACCTCCGGATCCACCTGCTGGACCCGGCGGGCGCCCCGGTGCCCGTCGGCGTACCGGGGGAGATCCACATCGGTG
>NZ_JBIVVI010000186.1:0-10119 GCF_044757675.1 Kitasatospora sp. NPDC091257 | reverse complement strand
GTCATCAGGATGCCGTCGGACTGGAACATCTCCTCCGCGCTGGTGCGGGTGAGCATGTTGAGCGCGGCCTTGGCCATGTTGGTGGGCGGGTGGTCATGGTGCGGTAGTGGGCGATGTCGGCGGGTGAGGGTTCGACGTCGGCGGTGACGGCCGCGTAGACGGCGCGGACGGCCGGGTTGCCCTCGAAGGCGGCCGCCGTGATGGAGCCGAGTTCGACGGCGGCCTGCTGATCGAGGCGGGCGGGGCCGTCGGGGCCGTCGGGGACCACGGGCAGCCGGCGTTCGGCGGCGACCGCCTCGCACAGCGCCTCGGTCAGCAGGACCTGGGCGACCCATCGGGTGAGCTGGCGGTCCTCCGAACTGCCGGACTGCGGCAGGGCGGTGGCGCGCGGGCCGTTCCGCAGGGCGGCGAGGCGGTGGTCGAGTGCCGTCCGCGGGAGCGGGCGTCCGTCGAGCAGGCCGAGCGTGGTCATGCCTCCACCACCAGGGCGACGGTCGGGGCGTACTGGCAGCGGCCGAACCACATGACCTTGGCGAGGGCCCAGTACGCGCCCGGGTCGGTGGATTCGGGGACGGTGACGGGGAAGTCGACGGTCGTGGCGGTGCCGGCGGGGGCGGTGAAGCCGCGGACGGGGTCGGCGATGGCCTCCCAGGTGCCCCACGGAGAGACGAGCTGGAGTTCGCCGCGGATCTCGCCGCGCGTGCGGTTGGTGAGGACGAGGGACAGGGTGGCCCGGCCGCCGGGGGCCACGCGCAGGGTCGCGGTGGAGACCTCGACGTCCAGCCCGGTGTCGCGGCCGGTGGTGGCCTTGCTGCCCTGGGCGATCGTCCAGTCCTCGGGAGTGTCGCCGGGGACGGGGAGCAGGTCGGGCAGCTCGCCGACGGCGATGGTCACCACGTCCTCGATCAGCTGGCCGTCGTGCTCGATGCGGACGGCGGCGAAGTACAGCCCGGGCTCGGCTCCGGCCGGCGGGGTGACGGTGACCGGGAAGCGCAGGTGCCCGCCGGCCTCCAGTCGGTACGGGCGGCTGCCGAGGCCGGTCGTCCAGCCCTCGGGCGGCAGCACGACGGCCGTGCCCTCAACGGCGGCATCGCGGAGCTGGGAGGAGAGCACGACCGACAGCGTCACCGGCTCCCCCGCCGTTCGCAGCAGACCGGGCGAGGCGCCGACGGACACCGGCAGGTAGCCGAGCGGGGCCGGGCCCCGGTTGTGGAGCCAGTAGCGGGCGTGGACGGGCTGGGCGGGTTCCGCGGTGGGGCCGAGGTCCGTCGCGGCCGCGGGGGCGGTGACGGCCGGGGTCGCGAGCAGGGTGGCGATCTGCGAACCGGCGAGGTCGAGAGCGGAGTCACCGGAGGGAAGCGGTCGTTCCAGCAGGTCCGCGGCCCGGATCTCGCCCAGGCCGAGCGCGCCGCCGAGCCGCGCCGTGCGCCCGAGGCCGGTGGATTCGACGAGCCGGACGGTCAGTTCGCGCCCGAGTGGCGACGTCGAGCCGTGCGCGATCGGGTTGCCGGCCGGTTTGAGCGTCCCGAGCAGCACCTCGCGCTGCGGCTCGACCCGCAGCCAGGACAGGGTGGCGGGCAGCGGCCCGTCCTGCGCCGGGGTGATCCGGGCGTACAGCGGGTGGTTGAACTCCTGGCCCTGGGCGGGCAGTGCGCGGTCCCGCCAGTCGCCGTCCCCTCCCACCAGCGCGTAGCTGAACTCGTGCGTCCAGTGCTGGAGTTGGAAGGACGCGCCGTCGGGCAGGGTGCGCCGGGGCGGGTCGATCCAGACGCCCGAGGGCCAGCCGGTGCAGGAGCGCATCAGCGACAGGTGCAGGGCGCCGGTGGTGTCGACGGCGAAGCCGGGCAGACCGAAGCTCAGCAACGCGACGGTGTGGTCGGCCAGTTGCTCCTGGACCGGGGACGGGCAGACGGCGGTGATCCGGGCGTCGGCCAGGTCGTCGACCAGCGCCGCCACGTCGGAGACGACGAGCGCCGGCAGCGCCCGCAGGTCGCGCAGGTCGGCGTCCGGCCGCCAGACCTCGGCGAGCGGGGTCACGGCGGGCACCCACACCGCGCCGTGCGCCTTCAGGGCGGCAGCGTACTCCTCCCCCGCCAGCGAGATCAACTCCTTGGCCGCATCGTTGACGTCGGGCCCACCGACGACGATCCGGAAGTCCGGCAGGTTGGAGTCCACCTCCAGCCAGCCGTACCGCGCCCAGTCCGCCCCCGAGGTGGTGGCGGTGACCCCGACCCGGGCGAGCGCGACCACCAGCGGACGGGCGTCGGCGGCGTCGTCCAGCGCGGGGACGACGACCTCCGCCACCCCGAGGGCGCGCGAGCCGGCCGCCGCACCCAGTGCGTCGGTGAGGTCCACGCGCGCGGTGGCGCCGAGCCCGAACCAGGTGTTGGCGGGGTTGTCCAGGGTCCACGGCGCCTCCGCCGAGTCCACGTCCGGCATCGCGAAGCCGCGCCCGACGACCGCGCCCGCGACCTCGCTGACCGGCAGGCCGCCGGGGACGTCCACCGGGAAGCGCAGCCGCAGCAGCCGGTCGGCGCCGGAGTGGTCCACCACCCGGGTACGGCAGTCCACCCGGTCGAGGCCGCGCCAGAGCGTGACGGTCTGCTCGTACCGGACGGAGTCGACCGTGCCCTCGATCACGAGGCGCTCGCCGAGCGGCCCGGTCTCCCGGCGGACGGACGCCTCGCCGTCGCCCGAACCGACGACCGGACCGCTGGGCACCAGGTGCCAGGGGCCCTCGCCGAAGTCGGGGTGCTGCGGGTACTCCTCGTACACCCGCAGCTCGTTGCCGATCCGGCCCTCCTGGATCAACTCCCTTCGGTTCGACAGGTCGTGGACCGAGGTGAGACCGCCGCCGCGCGCCGGGTCGGCGGTGACGCGGTACCGGTCGCCCTCGATCACGAAACCGTCGGCCGCCGTCCACGGCTGCTCCGCCTCGCCCTCCACCAGTCGCCAGGTGCGCCAGCCGAGCGCGGGCACCTCGGCGGCCAGGAAACGCAGCGTCCCCCGGTCGACGGCGCTCGGCACGGGCTCGCCCCGGTCGTCGAGCACTCGCACCGACCGCATGCCGTCCGGCAGTTCGACCGTGACGAGGTCGGTCCGGTCGAAGGAGAGCGTGTTGGTCACCACGATCGCCGAGCCCGCGCCCGCGGTGGGTCCCGCCCCCGCCGTGGGTCCCGCCCCCGCCGTGGAGATCCGCCCCGCGAGAGCGTCCAGAGCCGCGTCGCGTACGCCGGACGCCAGGTCGTACGCCTCCCGCCAGCCACCGAGCAGGTCCAGGTACACCTGGTCGGACTCGGAACCGGTGATCGCGTCGTGGTGGGCGCCGTAGGCGAGTTGGCGCCAGACCTTGTCGAGCGCGGCGGCCGGGTAGCGGCCGAGGCCGTGCACGGAGGCGAGCGTGGCGAGCTTCTCCGCGTCCACGGCCGCGACCTCGCCGGCTCGTTGGGCCTGCTTGGTGTCGATGTACGAGACGTCCTTGCCGGTGTACACCGGGTTCATGTCGCGGGTCTGCGGGCTGGGCCGCCTTCCGGTGGCGGCGAGTTCGGCGCGGACGGCGTCGAGGAAGTCGCGCGGGACGGCGCAGACGAACCGGGGCCAGAGGTACTTGGCGGCCCAGGAGCGGTGGATCTCGGTGACCCACTTGTTCGGCGGGGTGTAGTCCGTCCCGACCGGCAGCAGCAGGTTCTTCGTCGCCCCGACGGGCTTGAGCTTGCGGTACAGCTCGTAGACGGCCTGTTCGGCGGTGGCGAGGTCCGGGGAGGAGTCCATCCACCAGCCGGCCGAGTAGTGGTGCGGCATGTAGTGGGTGAGCACGCCGTCCCCGCTGGGGGCGATCCACTCGAACTCGCTCGGGAACTGCATCACCCGGGCGTCGTCCTTGGCCTCCCGGAAGTTCTTCTGGATCGGGCCCCACTGGTGGAAGGGGCCGCGCGCCCAGGCGCTGCCGGTGAGGCCGGCCGCGGCGAGGTGGCCGGGGAACTGCGGGTCGTGTCCGAACACGTCGAGCTGCCAGGCGGTCCGGGGGTCGCCGCCGAGGATGTCACGCTGGTAGCCGATGCCGTGGACGATGTTGCGGATGGTGGTCTCCGCGCCGGTGAGGTTGGTGTTCGGCTCGTTGTAGGTGCCGCCGACGAGTTCGATCTGGCCGCGTTCCAGCAGCAGCCGCAGGGTCTCGCGGCGCTCCGGGTGCTGGTCGAAGTACGGCTTCAGGTAGTCGACTTCGGCGAGCACGAACTTGTACACCGGGTCCCGCAGGGCGAGGTCCAGGTGCGCGTCGACGAGGGCGAAGCCGTTGCGCTCCCACAGCGGCCGGGTGGTGGCGTCGGCGGAGAGCAGTTCCCACGGGGAGGTGTAGGCGGCCTGGGTGTTCCACCAGACCGGGTCGTAGTGGAAGTGCGAGACCAGGAACATCGTCCAGCCGGGCTCGGCGACGTCCACGCTCGCCTCCGCGACGGCGTCCGAGGCCCGCACGGTGACGGGCAGCCGGTCGCCGGGCGAGGCCCCGCTGATCTCCAGCGGGACCTCGACCGACCCCGTGCCGGTCGCCTCGCCGCGGACGCCCGGGCCGCTGACCGTGATCCGGGCGGCCGGGCCCTCCAGCGTCACCCGCAGCACTTGGCGCGGGGCGTCCTCGGGGCCGACGAACAGATCGGTGCTCTCGACGGCGGTGATGGTGACCGGCACGGGGGTGCTTCCTTTCCTCGGACAGGGCAGCGCGGGGCGGCGGGGCTACGCGCCCCAGGCCTCGAACTCGTAGATGCGGGCGGCCGGGTCGCCGGTCTGGGTCGGCGTGTTGACCACCAGCCGGACGTACCGGGCGGTGATGTTCACCGGGTGGGTGGTGGTGCCGGCCGTGTTCCCGGTGACGTCGGCGACGGTCGTCCAGGGGTCGTTCGCGCCGGACCGGACCTGGATGGCGAAGTCACGGGTGTTGTACGAGGCGCTCTCGCCGCCCGCCGCCGCGTGCTTGACCACGAACTTCGACAGTTGCTTCGCCGAACCGAGGTCCGCCTCCAGCCACTTGGCGTAGGTCAGCGCGCACCACTTGTCGCCGGTCCCGCCGCTGACGCTGCCGTTGA
This sequence comes from Kitasatospora sp. NPDC091257, assembly GCF_044757675.1. Taxonomy (NCBI): domain Bacteria; kingdom Bacillati; phylum Actinomycetota; class Actinomycetes; order Kitasatosporales; family Streptomycetaceae; genus Kitasatospora; species Kitasatospora sp. NPDC091257. The sequence continues at coordinate 5,038 of NZ_JBIVVI010000186.1, read as the reverse complement.
CGGCCTTGGCCGGGCCCTCGTTGGCGTTGCACTGGCCGGAGGCGGTGGCCGGGCGGTTGAGCGCCAGGTTGACGGAGGTCGGCGGGGTGCCGTTCCAACGGACAGTCGTGGAGGCGGCAGTGGAGCGCCCGTAGGTGGTGGACACCGCCTCGACGTCCAGCGTGGTGGCGTTCTCGTTGCCGGCCCGGTCGAGCCGCCCGACGAAGTACGCGTCGTTGGGCGTAGCGCCGAGGAAGCTGCGGCTGCCGTCCGCGTTGCGCCGGTAGACCTCGTAGTGGTGCACGTTGCCGCCGGGCGCCGCCGTCCAGGACAGCCGCAGGGACTGGCTGGTACCGGCCGTCACGTCGCTCGCGCCGAGCACGGTGAGGCCGGCCGGGGCCGCCGGGGTCTCCACCGCACCGTCGTAAAGGGCGATCTGTCCGACCCGGAGGTCGTACGCCGGGTCGCTGCCCTCGACCCGCAGGGCGATCTGGGCGACGGTGCGGCCCGCGTACGGGGAGAGGTCGAGGGTGTGCCGTTCCCAGCCGCTGCCGGTGTTGGCGCCGACGTCGACCGTGGTGAAGCTGCTCGGCGAGTCCGTGAACGACACGGCGGCCTTGAGCTTCGTGGGCCCGGCGGCCGGGGTCTTGACCACCAGGTCCAGCCTGGTGTTCGCGGCGACCGGCAGCTTGGTCTGGTACAGCCGTACGGTGTTGGCGGCGTCGAGCTTTCCGCTCAACCGCAGCGAGGAGCCGCCCTGGTAGGCGTCGGTGAAGTCGACGGACGGGGTGAGCCTGCTGCCGGTCGACTCCACCATCCAGCGGTAGGTGGGCGGGACGTCCTGGAGCGAGAGGTTGTTCCAGCCACCGGTGGCGACCCGAGTACCGGCCGCGTTGTAGAAGTCACCCTGCCCCGTGTCGAAGTTGGTGACGAAGGGCTTGGCGGTGATCGGCGAGGACTCGGCCACGTAGCCGGCCAGGCCGGGCCAGCCCGCCGAGAGGTCGATCCGGGACGGGTCGCTGTTGGCACCGACCCAGTAGCGGGCGTCCTTGGCGTAGAAGTCGGCGCGGTCGGTGGCGGACTTCCAGGTCCACTCCGGGCGGTAGAGGCCGAGCGAGGTGGTGTGCGGCTGCCCGGACGGGAAGAGGGCGGACCAGTCCACGCCGGTGTTGTAGCCGTTGGCCTCGGTGTCGATGCCGGAGTAGAGGTCGTACTCGCTGCGGCCGAGCTGCCGGGCCAGCGCCCGGGAGGAGTTCAGGCCGCTGGCCGACCAGCCGAAGTTCAGGAACATCGAGTCCGAGGTCCGCTTGGAACCCTCTTGCAGGAAGGGCGAGTTGGCGGAGGTGAGAGCGTTCTGCCAGTTGACGGAGCCGGAGGTGGTCATCGCGTCGTACCACATGAACTCGGTGCCGCTCTGCGCCTTGGTGTACTGCATCAGGTTGCGCACTTCGCCCGCCAGCGCCGAATCGCCGCCGCCGGTCTCCTGGTTGATGAACCAGCCGTCGAAGCCGTAGTACTGCGCGGCCTGGACGAGCTTGTCGGCGACCGGGTAGCGGCCGCCGGACTTCTGGACGAAGTCGCGCACCCACTGGAGCTGGCCGCCGTACGCGCCGGGCGGGAAGAAGACCGTGCCGTACACCTTGACGCCGTTGCGGTGGGCGGCGTCGATCACGGTCGGGTTGGGGGCGAGGATCAGGCCCGGTGGGCCTCGTCCATGATGTCGGTGAAGGCTTCCATGAACCGGTCCACATCGCGCTCGGTGATGATCAGCGGCGGGATCAGCTTGATCACTTCCAGGTGGTCGCCGGACACCTGGGTCAGGATGCGGTGCCGCTGCAGCAGCGGCACCACCACCATCTGTGCGAACAGCCCCTTGCGCGCCGCCTGGAGCGCGGTCCAACCGGTGCGCAGCTTGAGCGACTTGGGCCGGCCGAACTCGATCCCGATCATCAGCCCGCGCCCGCGCACCTCGGCGAGCAGCTCGTAGGTGTCGACCAGTGCGGCCAGCCGTTCACGGAAGTGGTCGCCCACCTTGCGGGCGTTCTCCACCACCTGCTCGTCGCGCATCACCTCCAGGGTCGCCAGCCCGGCCGCCATGGCCTGGGCGTTGGACCCGAAGCTGGCCGAGTGCACCAGCACCCGGTCCATCGAGGAGTACACCTTCTCGAAGATCCAGCTCTTGCCGAGCGTCGCCCCGATGGGCACGTACCCGCCGGACAGGGCCTTGGCCGCGCAGACGAGGTCGGGCAGGACCCCGTCCTCGTGCTGGTAGGCGAAGAACTCGCCGGTGCGGCCGATGCCGGTCTGCACCTCGTCGCAGATCAGCAGCGCCTTGTGCTCGTGCAGCAGGGCCTGGGCGGCCCGCAGCCAGCCGGGCGGCGGAGCCTGGACGCCCTTGCCCTGGATCGGCTCGACGATCAGCCCCGCGACGTCGCCGCGCTTCAACTCCTTGGCCAGCGCACCGAGATCGCCGAGCGGGATGGCGGTGTCCGGCAGCAGCGGGTCGAAGCCCTTGCGGAATCCGTTCTCCCCGTTGACCGAGAGCGAGCCGGTGGTCAGCCCGTGGAAGGCGTGGTCGGCGTAGAGGATCCGCCGGCGTCCGGTGGCGTACCGGGCGAACTTGAGCGCGGTCTCCACCGCCTCGGTGCCGCTGTTGCCGAAGAACACCCGGTCCAGTCCGGGCGCGTACGACAGCAGCCGCTCGGCCAGCAGTCCGGGCAGCGGCGGGCAGTCGAAGCGGACCAGGTCCGGCAGGTCGAGGTCCATCACCTGCTGGACCGCCGAGCGCACCACCGGGTGGTGGCGGCCGAGCGCGAAGATCCCGAAGCCGGCCAGCATGTCGAGGTACTCGTTGCCCTCGGCGTCGTAGAAGTACTGGCCCTCGGCTCGCTCGTAGTACTTGTCGAAGCCGATGGTGTGCAGCATGCGCGGCAGCTGCGGATTGAGGTATCGGCTCTGCAACTCGTAGCGCTCGCCGCCGCGTTCGGCGATCAGGGCGGCGAGGTCGAAGGGGCGGTCTGGGTCAGCCGGCATGGCGCGGGTTCGCTCCTCGGGTCGGTAGCAGGTTCTTGGCGAAGACGGCGGTCTGGGCGGCGACCCCGGTGCCGGTCAGTCCGGCCTCCTCCAGGATCTCCCCGCGCGAGGCGTGGCCGAGGAACTCCTGGGGCAGGCCGAGCACCCGCACCGGCACGTCCACGTCGGCGTCGCGCAGCGCCTGGGCGAGGACCGAACCGACGCCGCCGGTACGGCCGTTGTCCTCGACGGTGACCACCAGCCGGTGGGCGGCGGCCAGTTCGGGCAGCGCCGGGTCGACGGGCTTGACCCAGCGCGGGTCGACCACGGTCGCGGTGAAGCCCTCGGCGAGCAGCAGCCGGGCCGCGTCCAGGCAGGCGGAGGCGGTGGTGCCGACCGCGACCAGCAGGATCTCCGGCACCCGCCCGGTGCGCAGCAGCACGTCCACCCCGCCGATCCGCTCCACGGCCGGCACCGCGGGTCCGACGTTCCCCTTCGGGAAGCGCACGACGGTCGGGGCGTCCCGGACCTCGACGGCCTCGCGCAGCTGGGCGCGCAGCTGTTCGGCGTCGCGGGGTGCGGCGAGCCGCAGGCCGGGGACCACCTGGAGGATCGACATGTCCCACATGCCGTTGTGCGAGGCGCCGTCCGGCCCGGTCACCCCGGAGCGGTCGAGCACGAAGGTGACGCCCAGCCGGTGCAGGGCGACGTCCATCAGGACCTGGTCGAAGGCCCGGTTGAGGAAGGTCGCGTAGACCGCGACCACCGGGTGCAGCCCGCCGGTGGCCAGCCCCGCCGCACTGGTGACGGCGTGCTGCTCGGCGATCCCGACGTCGAAGGTCCGCTCCGGGTAGGCCTTGGCGAACGGGGCCAGGCCCACCGGCTGGAGCATGGCCGCGGTGATCGCCACCAGGTCCGGCCGCTCGGCGCCGAGGGTGACCAGCTCGTCCCCGAACACCGAGGTCCAGGAGACGCCGCCGCTGGGCGAGATCGGCAGGCAGGTGTAGGGGTCGATCGGGTTGACGGCGTGGAAGCGGTCGGCCTCGTCCTGCTCGGCCGGCCGGTAGCCGCGCCCCTTGACGGTCAGGCAGTGCACGATGACCGGCCCGCCGAAGTTGCGGGCCTGGCGCAGCGCCTGTTCGACCGCGCCCAGGTCGTGGCCGTCGATCGGTCCGAGGTACTTGAGGCCGAGGTCCTCGAACATGCCCTGCGGGGCGAAGGCGTCCTTGAACCCCTTCTTGGCGCCGTGCAGCGCGTCGAAGATCGGCTGGCCGACCAGCGGGGTGCGCTGCAGGGCCTCCTTGCCGAGGGCGAGGAAGCGCTCGTAGCCCTGGGTGGTGCGCAGGGTGGCCAGGTGGTTGGCGAGGCCGCCGATGGTCCTGGCGTAGGAGCGCTCGTTGTCGTTGACGACGATGACCAGCGGCCGGTCGCGCGCCTCGGCGATGTTGTTGAGCGCCTCCCAGGCGAGCCCGCCGGTGAGCGCGCCGTCGCCGATCACCGCGACGGTGTGCCGGTCGTGCTGGCCGAGCAGTCGGGCGGCCTTGGCCAGGCCGTCGGCGTAGGAGAGCGCGGTGGAGGCGTGCGAGTTCTCGACCAGGTCGTGCTCGGACTCGCCGCGCGAGGGGTATCCGGAGAGTCCGCCGCGCATCCGCAGCCGGCTGAAGTCCTGGCGGCCGGTGAGCAGCTTGTGGACGTAGCTCTGGTGGCCGGTGTCGAAGACGATCCGGTCGTACGGCGAGTCGAAGACCCGGTGCAGCGCGATGGTCAGCTCCACCACGCCGAGGTTGGGCCCCAGGTGGCCGCCGGTGCGGGTGACGGCGTCGATCAGGAAGTCGCGGATCTCGTCGGCGAGCAGCGGGAGTTCGGCCGCCGGGAGCTTGCGCAGCTCGGCCGGCGACGTGACGCGGGAGAGCAGTGACATGGGTACACCTCACGACTCGGAGCGGTGCGGTGGCGCCTCCGGCCGGCCCGGGCGGCGCGGGGCCCGGCCCGGTTCGGGAACGGGCCCGGTTCGGGAACGGGCCCGGCCCGGTTGGGCGGAGCCGGC
>NZ_JBIVVI010000185.1:0-10131 GCF_044757675.1 Kitasatospora sp. NPDC091257 | reverse complement strand
GAAAGCCTCGCGGCGGCGTCCGTCAGCGATGCGGCGGTGAGGCGGACCGGATCGGTGACGGCGTGTTCAAGGAAGTCCAGGCGCAACGCGAGTGGGCGGAGCGGGTCGCGGCCTGGGAGGACGCCCGGATCCGCAAGGTGGTCCGGCGGGCCCGGGGTGGGGAGTGGCGTCGGGCGGGCGAGCTGCCGGGCCTCACGGTGCACGGCCGGGAGGCCGAGGTGCGGGTGTTCCCGCCGGTCCCGCTGGACGGGTGGCCGAAGGACCTCGCCAAGCTCCAGGTGTCCGGGACGGACCTTGAGGAGACGGTCGAGGTCACGGCGCCCGAGCCGGGGCTGCCGGTGCTGTGGCTCAACCCCGAGCTGGAGATGAGCGCGGGCAAGACGATGGCGCAGACCGGGCACGCCGCTCAGCTCGCGTGGTGGCGGCTGGACGAGGCGCAGCGCAAGGAGTGGGCCGAGGCCGGCTTCGCGCTCGCGGTCCGAACGGCCTCGCCGCAGGCGTGGGAGGAACTCGTCCGCAGCGGGCTGCCGGTGGTCCAGGACGCGGGCTTCACCGAGATCGCGCCGGGCAGCTGCACGGTGATCGCGGAGCACCCGGCGCTGCGGTGACGGCGGGGGCCGGGCGGCTGTCGGGCGGCTGTCGGGCGACGGGTGGCGGCGACGAACGACGGCGAACAGATGACGGCTAACAGATAACAGCGGACGGATGACAGAGTTTGAAATCTGTCATCCGTCCGCTGTTCCCCGTCGCCCGTCAGCTCGGCTCGTACCGCCGCATCGCCCGCAGCCCGCCGTAGACCGCCAGGGCGGTCCAGAGCGCCATGATCAGCAGCCCGGTCCAGTGGCCGTAGTGGACGCCCGGCTCGGGCTGGGTGCGCATCGCGTACAGGCCGGCCCGGTCGGGTAGGAACTGGCCGAGTTCGCGGACACCGGGAATGGCGGCCAGCCAGGTGGTGCCCAGGAACACCATCGGGGTCAGCAGGCCGAGCGCGGCGCTGAAGTTGCCCAGCATCGCGGTCAGTCCGAGGCAGATCAGCACCATCATCGGGTGGTACAGCACGCCGGCCAGGAAGCTGCGGGTCAGGCCCGGGGCGGAGAGGTCCAGGCCGACGGTGGCGCCGACGACCAGGAACGAACCCGCCGTTGAGGCCAGGCCGAGCAGCAGGCCCAGCCCGGTGCCGAGCGCGAGCTTGGCGCCGTACAGCCGGCCGCGCCGGGGGACGGCGGTGAGCGAGGTGCCGATCATGCGGGTGTTGAACTCCTGCCCCATCAGCAGGATCCCGAGGCAGGCCACCGCGACGTGCCCGAAGAGCAGTCCGTAGAAGATCCCCCCGGCCGGGTCCTCGCCGGCCGTGTGGTCCTTCGCCCCGTAGGCGGCGTTGACGGCCGCCGTGACGCCGACCGTCAGCGCCAGGGCGACCAGCGGGGCCGCCCATTGCGACGGCAGGGTGGTGAACTTGACCCGTTCGGCGCGTACCGCGTCGGCCATCGTGCTCATCGTCGCTCCCATGTCCCGTCTCCCATGTCCTTTTCGCCCGTGGTCACTTGGCGCGCCGCATCGCCCGCAGGCCGCCGTACGCCGCCAGGGCGGTCCAGAGCGCCATGATCAGCAGCCCGGTCCAGTGGCCGTAGGCGATCTGCGGGTCGTCGACGTACCGCAGGGCGTACTGGCCGGCCCGGTCGGGCAGGAACTGGACCACCCGGCGTACCCCCGGGACGCCGCCGAGCAGTGGTGAGAGCAGGAAGAGGGTCGGGACCAGCAGTCCCATGGCGGCGGTGAGGTTGCCCAGCATGGCGGTCGTTCCGAGGCAGAGCACCACCACCAGCGTCTGGTAGAGCACCCCGGAGACGGCGGTGCGGACGAAGGCGGGCCCGTCCCAGTCGGCGGGGACGGAGGCCGCGTACCCGGCGAAGGCGCCCGCCGTGCCGACGGCGCCGACCGCCAGGCCGACCAGTGCCCCGAGCGTGAGCTTGGTGCCGTAGAGCCGGCCGCGTCGCGGGACGGCGGTGAGCGAGGTGCCGATCATGCGGGTGTTGAACTCCTGCCCGATCAGCAGGATGCCGAAGCAGGTCAGCGCCGCCTGGCCGAAGTTGAGGCCGTAGAAGACGCCGACACCTGGGTCGTCGGTGATGTTGTGGTCCTTGCCGCCGAGGGCCGCGCCGACGGCGGCGGTGACGCCCGCGGTGAGTACCAGGGCGAGCAGTGGGGTGATCCAGAGCGAGCGGAGCGTGGTGAGCTTGATCCACTCGGCGCGCAGGGCGTTGACGGCAGGGGACCCGGAGGACGTCACGACGGATGTCGCGGCGGATGCCACGGCAGGGGGCGAAGCGTTCACGCGGCGGCCTCCGCACGGTACTCGACGCTGTCGGCCGTCATCCGCATGAACGCTTCCTCCAGGGAGTCCTGTTGCACGGCGATCTCGTACAGCACCACGCCGTCGGCGGCGGCGAGCGCGGCGATCCGCTCGGGTTCGGCGCCCCTCACCTCCCAGGCGCCGCCGTCGACTTCGGTGGCGTCGAGGCCGTGTCCGGGGTCGCGGAGCAGGGCGGCGAGCTTGGTCGGGTCGACGGCGCGGACCCTGATCCGGGTCCGGCCGTGGCGGTCGATGAACTCGGAGGTGGCGGCGTCGGCCAGCAGCCGGCCGCGCCCGATCACCACCAAGTGGTCGGCGGTGAGCGCCATTTCGGTCATCAGGTGGGAGGAGACCAGCACCGCCCGGCCCTCGGTGGCCAGATCGCGGAGCAGGGTGCGGATCCAGCGGATGCCTTCCGGGTCCAGGCCGTTCACGGGCTCGTCCAGCAGCAGCACCGGCGGGTCGCCGAGCAGTGCGGCGGCCACCCCGAGACGCTGGCGCATGCCGAGCGAGAAGCCCCGGATCCGCCGTCCGGCCGCGTCCGCCAGACCGACCTGGCCGAGCACCTCGTCCACCCGGCGGGCCGGCAGCCCGTTGCTCGCGGCGAGCCAACGCAGGTGGCCGTGCGCGGTCCGGCCGCCGTGCAGTGCCTGGGCGTCCAGCAGCGCTCCGACCGTCCTCAGCGGGTCGGGCAGTTCGACGTAGGGGCGGCCGTCGACCAGGGCGTGCCCGGCGGTCGGCCGGTCGAGGCCGAGGACCAGGCGCATGGTGGTGCTCTTGCCAGCGCCGTTCGGGCCGAGGAAGCCGGTCACCACGCCGGGTCGCACCTCGAAGGTCAGGTCGTCGACGACGCGCCGGCCGTCGTACTCCTTGGTCAGGCCCTGGATCTCGATCACGGCCCGCTCCCCTCGTCTCGTCGTCATGGCGGTCTCCGCCGGTGCTCGCTGTGGTCGGCCCCGGGCGGTGGCTCCATTCGACCGGAGCGGGCCGGTGCGGCGGATCCCGCCGGGGCGGGGAGCCGCCTCCCTCCCGGGAGGGAGATCGCGGGCGACCGGCGCGGGAGCCGGGAGCCGGGGGCGGACTGGCAGGATGGCCCAATGTCCAAGATCGCAGTGCTGAAGAGCGCGGTGCCCGTGACCGCGGCGCCGCTGAGCGCGGTGTCCGGGCTCTTCGCGCCGCTGGTGGCCGGCGCCACGTACGCACGGATGCTGCACCTGCTGGTGGGGTGGTTCTTCGCGGGCATCGTGCTGATGGTCTATCCGGGGACGTACCACAAGGGCCTCGGCGAGATCCTGATGGCGGGCGTCTCGGTGGACGTCGTGCTGCTCGCGCTGGCGGCGCTCATACCGGCCGCGCGCCGGGCCGAGGGAGTGCAGGCGCGGCTGCTGCTGGTGCCCGACCGCGAGGAGGACATCGCCGCCGAGCCCTCCCGCACCTGGGCCGACCGGCGGCGGACGGCGGGCTGGCTGATCGGGCGGGTCGCGCTGGGTTCGGCGGTCGGGTTCCCGCTGGTCTTCGGGATCACCGGGGCCTTCGACCGGCTGACCGGCCCGGACGCTCTCTGGTACCTCCCGCTCGTACCGTTGGCAGTCCTCGGCTTCGGCTGGTTCCTGGTGTGCGCCGGCCGCCTCCAACTCGCCATGGCGATACGGCTGCTGGGCCCCTCCCCGGCCGAGCGGCTGGCCGAGGCGGAGCTGCGGGCCGAACGGCTCCTGGAACGCAACCGCTTGGCCCGCGAGCTGCACGACTCGATCGGCCACGCCCTGACGGTGACCGTCCTTCAGGCGGGCGCGGCGCGCGAGGTCGGGGACCGGGACTTCGTCGCCAAGGCGCTCGAAGTCATCGAGGAGACCGGCCGGCAGGCCATGGAGGACCTCGAACGCACCCTCGTGCTGCTGCGCGAGACCCCGGCCGGGGCGAACGGCGTGGCCACCGAACAGCCCGGGATCGACCAGCTGCCCACGCTGTTCGACACCGCCAGGGCGGCCGGCAGCCCGGTGGAGGCGCGGGTCGACGTGAAGCCCGGCACCCTGCCAGGGGTGCTCTCCCGCGAGTCGTACCGGATCGTCCAGGAGGGCGTCACCAACGCGCTCAAGTACGCACCGGGCGAGCCGATCGACATCCGGATCGCCGTGCGGGACGGCCGGTTGGAGCTGCGCTGCGCCAACCGGCTGCCCGGCGCCGGACGTTCAGCGAACGGAGCGGCGCGGCCTCCGGCGGGCGGGGCGGGCGGGGCGGGCAGGGGTGCAACGCGCAAGGGCGGAAAGGGACTGCGCGGAATCCGCGAACGCGCCACGCTGCTCGGCGGGGAGGCGGAGACGGGGCCTTCGGCGGCGGGCACGGCGGCAGGGGCGGGAACGGCGGCGGTGGGCACGGCAGCGGCGGGAACGGTGACAGGGACGGGGGCCGCGACGGGGGCGACCGGGTCGATCGAGGAGGGGAGCGGGGAGTGGGTGCTTGCCGTGCGCCTGCCTCTACGCTTGGGCTCGTGACGAACGATCTTGCGATGGCAGGTCCGGCCGGAGGAGCCGCCGGGATGACGGACATCCTGGTCGCCGACGACGAGGAACTGGTCCGGGCCGGTCTGCGGGCCGTCCTGGAGGCGCAGGGGGACCTGCGGGTGGTCGGCGAGGCGTCCGACGGCGCGGAAGCGGTCGCCCTGGCCCGCGCGTTGCGTCCGCACGTCGTGCTGATGGACGTCCGGATGCCGGTGCTGGACGGCCTGGCCGCCACCCGCGAGCTGCTGCGCCCCGGCGCACCGGGTGAGCGCCCGCCGCGGATCCTGGTCGTGACCACCTTCGAGAACGACGACTACGTCTACCAGGCGCTTCGCGCGGGCGCGGACGGCTTCCTGCTCAAGCGCACCCGCCCGGCCGAGATCGCCCAGGCGGTACGGCTGGTGGCGGCGGGCGAGTCGCTGCTGTTCCCGGCCGCGATCCGCCGCCTGGCGGCCGGGCACGGCAACCCGACCGCCCGTGCGGCGATGGAGCGGGCGGCGCTGACCGAGCGCGAGGCGGAGGTGCTGCGACTGGTCGCGCGCGGCCTCAGCAACGGGGAGATCGCCGAGCGGCTGTTCCTCGGCGTGCAGACCGTGAAGACGCACGTCAGCAGCGTGCTGGCGAAGCTGGGCGCGCGGGACCGCACCCAGGCGGTGATCGCGGCGTACGAGTCGGGGTTCGTCGAGCCGGCGGAGTGATCGCGTCGGGGTGAGACCGCGCCGGAGTGACTGCGCCGGGGGGATCGCGCCGGGGGCGCCGGAGTGAGACCGCCGTGGGGCGTCAGGCCGGGTAGGCGTGCGTCTGGGTGGCCTTGACCGAGGCCCAGACCGCGGCGCCGGGCGTCAGCTCCAGCTCGGCGACGGCGGCCGGGGTGAGGTCGGCGGCCATCGGCAGGTCGCCGGCGAGCTCGACGCGGACCCGGTCGCCGTGCAGTTCCAGCCCGGTGACCTCGGCCTTCCACAGGTTGCGCGCGCTGGTCTGCGGGCGCTCCCGGTACAGCGTCACGGCGGAGGGCGGGAAGGCGACGAAGGCCGGGCCGTCCAGCTCCTCGGCGGTGGCCAGGACCGCCCCGTCCGGGAGCGTGACCCGGGTGCCCTCGGCCCGGCCCTGGTACAGGTTCAGCCCGACCAGCCGGGCGATGTAGTCGGTGCGCGGGTGCCGGGCGACCTCCGCCGGGCTGCCGGACTGCACCTGCCGGCCGTCCTCGATCACCACCAGCCGGTCGGCCAGCACCATGGCGTCCAGCGGGTCGTGCGTCACCAGCACCGCCACCGCCTCGAACTCGGCCAGATGGCGCCGCAGTTGGGACCGTACGTCGAGCCGGGTGCGGGCGTCCAGGGCGGCCAGCGGCTCGTCCAGCAGGAGCAGCCGGGGGCGCACGGCGAGAGCGCGGGCGAGCGCCACCCGCTGGGCCTGGCCGCCCGAGAGCCGGCCGGGACGGGCCGAGGCGTGGTCGGCCAGGCCCATCCGCTCCAGCCAGCCGGCCGCCTCCGCGCGCGCCTCGCGCTTGGGGCGGCCCTGGCAGCGCGGGCCGAACGCGACGTTGTCGAGTGCGCTGAGGTGCGGGAACAGCAGGTAGTCCTGGAACACCACCCCGACCGGACGCTCCTCGGCCGGGGTGTGCACACGCTGCGCCGGGTCCTCCAGGAGGCGGCCGTCCAGGCGCAGATGGCCGCCGGTGAGCGGGAGCAGTCCGGCGAGGGCGCGCAGGGCGGTGGACTTGCCGGCGCCGTTGGGGCCGAGCAGCGCGACCACCTCGCCGCGGGCGGCGGTGAGCGCGAGGTCGAGGGAGAACGCGGCGCGCTCGACCCGCAGGCGGGCGTCCAGGGCGGGGCCGGGGCGGCTGTCGGTGTTCATCGGGATGGCGTCCAGGTGTCCAGAGTGCCCGGGAGGTCGAGCGGGTCCATCGGGTCCCTCGGGTCCATTGCGTCCGCTGGGTCCGCTGGGTCCGGGGGAGTGTCGCAGGAGGTGTGCGGGGAAGCGTCCGCAACGGTGTCCGAGGCCGTGCGCGCGGGCCGGGTCACGGAGTCGAAAGCCAGCGGTCGCGCAGGCCGACCAGGACGGCGACGGAGACCACCAGCAGCACCAGCGACAGCGCGATCGCCGCCTGCGGGTCGGACTCCATGGCCAGGTAGACGGCCAGCGGCATGGTCTGGGTGCGGCCCGGGAAGTTGCCCGCGAAGGTGATCGTCGCGCCGAACTCGCCGAGCGCCCGGGCCCAGGCCAGGACGGCACCGGCGGCGATCCCAGGGGCGATCAGTGGCAGGGTGACCCGCCGGAACGCGGTCAGCCGGGAGGCACCCAGGGTCGCGGCCGCCTCCTCGTAGCGGGGGTCGGCGGCCCGCAGCGCGCCCTCGACGCTGATCACCAGGAACGGCATCGCCACGAACGCCTCGGCGATCACGACCCCGGTGGTGGTGAACGGCAGCGTGATGCCGAAGGCCGAGTCCAGCCAGGAGCCGACGATGCCGCGCCGCCCGAGCACCAGCAGCAGCGCCACACCGCCGACCACCGGCGGCAGCACCAGTGGCAGGGTGACCAGCGCCCGGATGATCCGGCGGCCCGGCAGCTCGGTGCGGGCGAGCAGCCAGGCCAGCGGGACGCCGAGGACCAGCGACACCGCGGTGGCCGCGGTCGCGCTGATCAGCGACAGGCGCAGCGCGTCCCAGACGGCGGGGCTGGTGAGCTGCTCGGACAGGCCGCTCCAGGGGGCCCGGATCAGCAGACCGACCAGCGGCAGGATCAGGAAGGCCAGTCCGAGCAGCGCCGGGAGCAGCAGGGTGACCGGGACGCGGTGCGTGCGTGGCCGGCGGCTTCGCGGGCGCCGCCGCGGCAGGGCCTGCGCGGGTGCTGCCTGCGCGGGTCCTGCCTGTGCGGACTCCGCCGGGTCGCCGTCGGCGGTACGGGCCGGGTGGTCCTGCTTCGGGTGGTCCTGGTCCGGGCGGTTCGGCCCGGAGCCGGTGGTGCGGTCGCTCACGGCGCCTGGAAGCCCGCCGCGGTCAGCACCTGCTTGGCCTCGGGCGACTGGACGTACGCGACGAAGGCGGCGGCGCCGTCCTTGTTCGGGGCCTTGGCGAGGGCGGCGATCGGGTAGTCGTTCACGGCCTTGGCGGCCTCGGGGAAGTCCACGCCGTCGATCTTCGCAGCATCGGCCTGGACATCGGTCCGGTACACCAGGGACGCGTCGACCTCGCCGAGTTCGACCTTGGTGAGCGCGCCCTTGACGTCCTGCTCCAGGGTGACCGGGGTGAGGTCGAGGCCGGCAGCCTTGAGCGCGGTCTGGGCGGCGGCGCCGCACGGCACCTCCTTTGCGCACAGGGCGACCTTCACACCGGAGGCGGTGAGGTCCTTGAGGCCCGCGATGTGCTTGGGATTGCCCTTGGGGACGGCGATGGTGAGCGTGTTCTTGACGAAGGCCGTCGGCTGTCCGCTCGCGCCGCCCGCGTCCGTGACGGTCTTCATGGTGGCCGGGCTGGCGGCGGCGAACACGTCGGCCGGGGCGCCGGAGTTGATGCTGGTGGCGAGGCTGGAGCTGCCGCCGAAGTTGAAGGTGACCTTGGCGCCCGGGTTGGCGGCCTCGAACTTCTTGCCGAGCTCGGTGAAGGTCTCCTTGAGCGACGCGGCGGCGAAGACGGTGACGGTGCCGGAGGCCTTCGGGACGCCGCTGCCGGCGGCGGAGGCGTCCGGGGAGGTGGCCGAGGAGGCCGTGGAACCGGAGGACTTGCCGCCGTCGCTGCCGCAGGCGGTGACCCCGAGGGTGAGCGCGAGGGCCGCGGCGGCGGCGACGGCGAGCCTGCGGGTGGTGGGCGTGCGGGTGCTCATCGGTGGTTCCCCTCCAGGGTGCGCGCCGGAAGGGGCGCGAGGGACTGGCCGCAGCTGCGGCCATTACGGCGATCATAGTGCCGCATATGCGAGCGATAAATCCCCTGTCGGTTTGCACAGGCGGGAGCCGGCGCGGGCCTCCGGACTGCTGTGGGATGGCTCAAACAGGTCCGGGGGCCACATGGCGAGGGCACTTGACGGGGTGAGTCGCGCGGGTGTGAGGCGGGTCGTGCGGGTGGGGCGGGTCGCGCGGGTCATGTCGGCGGGGCCGGAAGGGGCGCGCGGAAATTGCGTCGCGCCGTAGGTGGTCGAACGGACAGAGTGGTGGCCGTCCGTACACGCGGCCGGGTTGGTCGCAAGCACCGCCGCGGCCGAACCAAGGGGAGGAGTCCTTCCATGTCCACGCTGCGCGTCACCGCGGAGAAGCTGACCGTCCTGGAGCACCCGAACGCCGATGCCCTGGAGCTGGCGCAGGTCGGCCTCTACCGGGCGGTGGTCGCCAAGGGCATGTACCGGACCGGGGACCACGCCGTATACATCCCCGAACAGTCCGTCCTGCCCGATGAGTTGATCGATGAGCTCGGCCTGACCGGCAAGCTGGCCGGCGCCCGGGCGAACCGGGTGAAGGCGGTACGGCTGCGCGGCGAGCTGTCCCAGGGCATCGTCTGCCGGCCCGCCGCGCTCGCCGGCACCGACCTGGCCGCCGCGGCCGAGCGCGGCGAGGACTTCGCCGAACTGCTCGGGGTCGTCAAGTGGCAGCCGCCGGTGCCCACGTCGATGAGCGGCGACGTGGTCAGCGCGCCCGACCTGCTGCCCTGGGTGGACATCGAGAACCTCAAGCGCTACCCCGACGCCTTCGAGCCGGGCGAGCCTGTGGTGCTGACCGAGAAGCTGCACGGCAGCTGCTGCCTGGTCACGTACGTCGCCGCCACCGGCGAGGTGCAGGTGTCGTCCAAGGGCATCGGCGCGCAGGGGCTGGCGCTGGTCGAGGACGAGCGAAACCTCTACTGGCGGGCGGTGCGCGCCTACGGCATCCCGGCGGCCGCCGCCCGGCTGGCGGAGCGCCTCGGGGCCGAGCGGGTCGGCGTCTTCGGCGAGGTCTTCGGCGAGGGCGTGCAGGACCTGGGCTACGGCTCCTCGGCGCGCACCGAGCGGCCCGGCTACGCCGCCTTCGACGTCTCGGCCGTGGTGGACGGGCAGCTGAACTGGTTCTCGGCGGCCGAACTTCTGGACGGCGAGCTTCCGTTGGTGCCGGAGCTGTGGCGCGGGCCGTTCGACCCGGAGACCGTCCTGGGGTTCGCCCGGGGCAAGGAGAGCGTCTCCGGGCGTGAACTGCACCTGCGCGAGGGCGTGGTGGTGCGGCCGGTCACCGAGCGCTGGAGCCCGGTGCTCGGCGGGCGGGCGATCGCCAAGGTGGTCAGCGACGCTTACCTGACCCGCAAGGGGGGCACCGAATAC
>NZ_JBIVVI010000184.1:0-10145 GCF_044757675.1 Kitasatospora sp. NPDC091257 | reverse complement strand
GGGCGCCGCCACCCCCTGGCAGTACTTCACCGACCACACCGACCCGGACCTCGCCGAGGCCGTCCGGCAGGGCCGGCGCCGGGAGTTCACCGGGCACGGCTGGGCCGCCGAGGCCGTCCCCGACCCCCAGGAGCCGGCCACCGTGCTGCGCTCGGTCCTCGACTGGACCGAGCTCCGGCGCGCCCCCCACGCCGAACTGCTCACGTGGTACCGGACGTTGATCCGGCTGCGGCGCGAGCGCCCGGAGCTGTCCGACCCCGACCTCGGCGCGGTGCGCGCGGACTTCGACGAGGCGGCGGGCCGGCTGGTGGTGCACCGGGGGCCGTACCGGATCGCCGTCAACCTCGGGCCGGACGGGGCCGCGCTGCCGCTCGGGGCCACCGGGCGCGAGGTGGTGGCGGCCTTCGGGGCGGCGGAGCTGGAGGGGACGGCGGTGCGGCTGGCGGCGGACGCGGTGGCGGTCGTCGCCGTGCAGCCCGGCCGGACGTTCACCGGCACGACGGGCCCACCGTAGCGGCCGGGCTCACCGGAGGAAGGTGCCGATCCGCTCCCGGAGCGCCGGGGCGTCCAGGCCGTAGGCGGCCAGGTGCTCCGCGATCGAGCCGTAGTGCCGGTGCTCCTCGCGCGGCACCCCCAGGCCCAGCACCCGGTGCGGGCGGTCGGCGAGCGCCGCGTGCGCCTCGTTCGCGGAGGTGCCCGCCAGGTACGGCTCGACCAGCACCACGTCCGCCCGGTCGCCGAGCGCCGCGCGCAGCCCGGCGGCGTCGAAGGGGCGCACCGTCGCCGCGTACAGCACGGCGACGTCCAGGCCCTCGGTGGCCGCGAGCACCGCGTCCAGCATCGGCCCGACGGCGAGCACGGCTCCGCGCGAGCCGGACCGGACGGTGGTGAAGCGGCCCGGCTCGACCGGCACCGCGGCCGCGTTCCGGTGCTCCGAGAGCCGGACGTACACATTGCGGTCGCCGTCCGCGTAGGCGTGGCGCAGCAGTTGCTCGGCCTCGTCCGGGTGGCCGGGGACGTGGACCGTCCAGTCCGGCAGGGTGTCCAGCAGGGCGACGTCGCCCGGGGACATGTGGGTGCGGCCGCCGGCCGGCCAGTCGTACGAGCCCGCCGCGCTCACCAGCACGGCGCCGACGCCCTGGTGGACGAGGTCCAGCTTGACCTGTTCGAAGGGCCGCTCGATCAGGAAGCTGGCGAAGGTGTGGGCGATCGGACGCATCCCGGTGAGCGCCAGGCCGCCCGTCGCGCCGATCAGCAGCTGCTCGCGGATGCCGACGTTGACCACCCGGTCGGGGTGGCGCTGCTGTGCCGGGGCGAAGGCGGCCGCGGTGATGTCGGCGAGCACCACGGCCAGCCGGGGGTCCTCGTCCAGCAGGCGGGTGGTCACGTCCACGAAGCGCTCGCGCATGGTGTCCATCGGTGAAGTTCCTCTCGGGGGCTCGGTCGTGGCCTGATCGGTCGTGGCCTGATCGGTCGTGGCCTGATCGGTCGTGGCGGGGCGGGTCGTGGTGTCGGCGGGCCGGGGCTGCCGCCGGGTGCTCAGTGCTGCTCCTTGGGCTCGACCCGGGCGACCACCACGTGCGGGCGGCCCGGGTGCTCCGCGGTGTACGCGCGGTGCAGCGCCTCGTGGTCGCGCCCGTCCACCGTGGCGGTCGACCAGCCCTCGGCCGCGAAGCGCTGGGCGATGCCGCCCTGCCAGCCGTGCGTGGCCGAGGAGTTGTCGATCACCACCACGTGCAGCCGCTCCAGCCCGTAGGCCCCGGCGAAGGCCACCGCCTCGGCGTTGGAGCCCTCGTCGAACTCCGCGTCGCCGACCAGCACCCACACCGCCGGGTCGGTCAGGCCCTGCGCCCGCAGCCCGAGCGCGGTGCCGACGGCCAGCGGCAGGCCGTGTCCCAGCGAGCCGGAGGCGATCTCGACGCCCGCGAGCAGGGTGCGGTCCGGGTGGTGGCCGAGCGGCGAGTCGTAGCCGCCGAAGCTCGGCAGCACGGCCGGGTCGAGGAAGCCCTTGGCCGCCAGTACAGCGTAGTACGCCATCGGGCCGTGGCCCTTGGAGAGCAGGAAGCGGTCGCGGTCCTGGGCCTCTGCGGTCTCCGGGGCCACCCGCAGCACCCGGTCGTACAGCACCCAGAGCGCGTCCAGGGTGGAGGTGGCGGCCGGGCCGTGCTTCTCGGCGCCGGTCATCAGCGCCATCAGGGCGGGCAGGTCCTCGAATCGGGTGCCGGTCGCGTTCGTGCCGGTCGCGTTCGTGGCGGTCGCGTTCGTCGTCATGACCACGATGCTGCACCTTAAAGCCGACTTGAGGTCAAGCGGCTACAGTGGGTTCCCATGACCGCCCACTCCGACGGCCGCCGGGCCCCCGGCCCGCACCACGGCGACCTGCTCACCATCGGCCAACTCGCCCGCCGCAGTGGCCTCGCCGCCTCCGCGCTGCGCTACTACGAGAGCCTCGACCTGATCCAGGCCACCCGCACCTCCGGCGGCCAGCGCCGCTACACCCGCGGCACGCTGCGCCGGATCGCCTTCATCCGCGCCGCCCAGCGGGTGGGCCTCTCCCTGGACGAGGCGAAGGTCGCCCTCGACCGCCTCCCCGAGCGCCCGGCCCCCAGCGGCACCGAGTGGGACCGGGTCGCCGCGTCCTGGCAGAGCCGGATCGACGAGCAGATCGCCGAACTCCAACGGCTCAAGGCCAAGCTCACCGGCTGCATCGGCTGCGGCTGCCTGTCCCTCTCCCGCTGCGCCCTCTACAACGCCGCCGACCGCGCCGGCGAGGCCGGCCCCGGCGCCCGCTACCTGCTCACCCGCGACCCGGACGGCGGACCCGAACCGGTCCCGTCGGGCATGGAGACCTGCGGCACCCGCCCGGAGGGGCACTGAAAACCCTTTGCGCCGGGGCCGTTCACCTGCCTACGGTACGCCCGTGCTGCCCTTGGTGCTGACGGACGAGGAGTGGGACGCGGTCGTCCCCGACGAGACGGTGATGCGCCCCGGCGCCGAGGCGCTCTGCGCCCGGCTGGGCGTCGGAGGCCTGCCCCTGGAGCGCTTCCCCGAGGGCTCCGTGCCGGTCTACGCGGTCGGCGACGCGCTGGTGCTCAAGCTGTTCCCGGCCGCCTCCGCCCGGGACGGCATCGTCGAGGAGCGCGTGCTCACCCGCCTGGACGGCGCACTGCCGATCCCCACCCCGACCGTCCACGAGGCCGGCGAGTACGTCAACGGCTGGCGCCACGTCCTGATGTCCCGTCTGCCCGGCGAGGGCCTCGCCCCGGCCTGGCCGCGCATCCCGCCGCCCGACCGCGAGCGGATCGCCCGCCGCTGCGGCGAGGCGCTCGCCGCCCTGCACGCCCTCGACCCCGAGCCGCTCGCCGACGTCCTCGGCCCCGGCGACTGGCCGGCCTTCCTGGCCCGCCGGGCCGCGGGCGCGGTGGCCCGCCAGCGCGAACGCGGGCTGGCGCGGGAGTGGCTGGAGCAGATCCCGGACTTCCTCGCCGCCGCCCCGCTCCCCGCCGCACCCGGGCGCTCCCTGCTGCACACCGAGTTCATGCGCGAGCACCTGCTCACCGACCCGGCCGACGGCTGGCGCCTCACCGGCCTGATCGACTTCGAGCCCGCGATGATCGGCGACCCGGCCTACGACCTGGTCGCCGTCGGACTCTTCACCACCCGGGGGGACCCGCACCTGCTCGGCCACCTGCTGAACGCCTACGGCCGCCGCTTCGAGCCCCGGCTGCTGATGGCGTGCACCCTGCTCCACGTGTACAGCAACCTGCCGTGGTACCTGCGGGAGTTGAAGCCCTCGGCACGGACGCTGGACGCCCTCGCCGAGGAGTGGTTCGGGATCGCCTAGGCACGCCCTACGGACGCGGGTCGGTGCGCAGCAGGCTGTACCGGACGACATCGCGCCACGCGCCGGCCCGGAAGGTCACCGCGCGCTGCACGCCCTCCCGGGTGAAGCCGAGCTTCTCCAGGACGCGCTGCTCGGCCAGGTTGCCCGCCTCGGTGTCCGCCTCCAGCCGCATCACCGGGGAGTGCGCGAACAGGTGGTCCACCAGCAGCCGTTGGGCCCGGGTGCCGATCCCGCGCCCGCGCACGTGCGGCAGCAGCTGCACGCCGATGCTCCAGTACGGGGCGGACGGCCGCACCCCGCTGCGGTTGGCGGCGACGAAACCGCCGAACCTGCCCCCGACCTCGACCGCGAGCATCCACTGCCCCTCCTCCAGCAGCCCGCTCTCCAGCCACCGGCGGCGGTACCGCTGCGGATCGCGCCAGCCGTACCACTGGAACTCCCCCAGCATCTCCGGGTCGTTCACCAGCCCCTCGACCACGGGGAGGTCGGCCTCGGCTATCGGGCGCAGGGACACTGATTCATCACTCATGCAGGCGCCAACGCCCGAGCGGACTCGACGGTTCCTCAACCGAGCGGCGGCCGGGGACCGGTGCGCGGCAGGCTGTGGATGGAGCGGGCGAGCCGGAATCCCACGTCGTCGATCCGCAGCGTCGGGTGGCTCCGGCGGCGGACGGAGGCGCGGCAGCTCCAGTGCTCGTCGAACCAGCCGCCGCCGCGCAGGACGCGGTACTCGCCGTACACCTCGGGGTCGTACCGGTCCCAGCACCACTCCCAGACGTTGCCGAGCAGGTCGTACAGCCCGTGGGCGTTCGGGCGCAGCCCGCCCACCTCGTGCGGGCGCTCGCCCGAGTTGCCGCGGTACCAGGCGATGTCGTCCAGCGGGCCGTAGCGCGGGCCGTCCGTGCCGGCGCGGCAGGCGTGTTCCCATTCGGCCTCGGTGGGCAGCCGGTAGCCGTCGGTGGCGCGGTCCCAGGAGACGTCCTCGCCGTCCACCTCGTAGGCGGGCGCGAGGCCTTCGCGCCGGGACAGCTCGTTGCAGTGGCGGACGGCGTCCAGCCAGGAGACGCTGTGCGCGGGGCGGCGGTCGCCGGTCGCGCCCTCGTACTGCTCGCGGGTCACCGGACAGGCCGCCAGCCGGAACGGGGCGACGTCGACGGCCCAACTGCGCCGGGTGCGACGGTCGGAGAGGGTGACCCGGCCGGACGGTACGGTGATCATCCGCCGATCCTAGGGCGTTTCCTGCGGGTCCGGTCGGACGGGCCGCAGGAACGCCCCGACCCCCGGCCCGGCCGGCCACCGGACGGCCACCGGGCACCGACCGGCACCGCGACCGCGCTTCCCCGCACGCCGGACCGATAATGGACCGGACGATTCCGTGGGTGAGAGGTGGCGCATGGCCGGCAGGTTGCGGGTGCTGAGGAAGCAGAACCGGCTCAGCCTGGAGGCACTCGCCGAGCAGGTCGGCGTCACCAAGAGCTACCTCTCCAAGGTCGAGCGCGGTATCAGCGACCCGTCGATCTCGACGGCGCTCAAGCTGGCCCACGCCCTCAAGGTCGACGTCGGCCGGCTCTTCTCGGACGAGGTGGAGCCCGAGCTCGTCACCGTCGTCCGGGCCGGTGAGCGCACTCCCGTCGGCACCGGGGCGGGCTCCGGCGTCTCCCGTTACGAGGGCATCGCGACCGGGCTCAGCGGCAAGCGGATGGTGCCGTTCATGATGTACCCGCCGACCGAACCGGCGGACCCGCCGTTCAAGTCGCACACGGGCGAGGAGTTCTTCTTCGTCCACGCGGGCACCGCCGTGCTGGAGTTCCCCGAGCGGAGCGTCGAACTCGGCCCCGGGGACAGCGTGTACTTCAACTCGGCGCTGCCCCACCGCTGCCGGAGCACCGGGCCGGAGCCGGCCGAGATCCTCGTGGTCATCCACGACGACCCGGACGGCCCCGCGGACCGGGTTCCCACGCTGCCCTGACGGACCCGGCGGGCCCGGGGCCGCCCTGAAGCCGTCCCGAGCCCGACTTCAGGGCGGCCCCACGCCGCTGTCAGGCCTTCGGCCCGGCGCCGTCCGCCAGGGCGACTCCCGCCGCGGACAGCAGCGCGGACAGTTGCGCCGTCCGCGCCCCGTCCAGCGGCAGCAAGGGGTGCCGGGGCTCGCCGACGTCCAGGCCGCACAGGGCCAGGCCCGCCTTCACCGTGGTCGGCAGACCCCCGCCGAGCAGGAACTGCAGCACCGGCAGCTGCCGGTAGAACACCCGGCGGGCCGTTTCCGGGTCACCGGCGCGCACCGCCCGGTACAGGTCGAGGGTGAGCTCGGGGATGAGGCAGGGTGCGGCCGTGCACCAGCCGGCCGCGCCGGCCGCGAACGCCTCCAGGGCCAGCGGGTTGGAGCCGTTGTAGAACGGCAGGGCGCCGTCGGAGAGCTGGGTGAGCCGGTGCATCCGCTGGATGTCGCCGCTGCTCTCCTTGACCATGGTGATGTTCTCCACCTGGTCGACCAGCCGGTGCATGAGTTCCGGGCGGAGGTCGACCCCGGCGGTGGCGGGGTTGTTGTAGATCATCAGGGGGATGCCGATCGCGTCGGCGATCTCGGTGTAGTGCCGGGTGATCTCGCGTTCGTCCAGCCGCCAGTAGGAGAGCGGCAGCACCATCACCACGTCGGCACCGGCCCGTTCGGCGAACCGGGCGCGGCGGACGGCGCTGCGGGTGGTGAGGTCGGCGATGCCGACGACGGTGGGCACCCGGCCGGCGACGGCCGCCACCGACGCCTCGGCGGCGGTGTACCACTCCTGGTCGTCGAGGTAGGCGCTCTCGCCGGTGGAGCCGAGCGGGGCGACGGCGTGGCAGCCGGAGCGGACCAGCCGGTCGATCAGCTCGGTGAGCCGGTCGAGGTCCGGGCCGCCGTCGGCCGCGGAGAACGGGGTCACCGGGTAGGCGATGATCCCTTCCAGGGTGGTCGCGGGCATCTCAGGAGTCCTTCCGGGTGACGAGGGCGTCGCCGTGGCCGGCCCGCAGGGCGCGGCGGGCGTAGTAGGCGAAGTTCGCCTGGCCGCGCTTGGGGGTGGAGATCCAGTCGTGCGCCTCCTTGGCGAGCGGTTCGGGGATCTCCTGGATCTTCCCGGCGGCCCCGGCGAGGAGCTGCAGCTCGGCGGCCCGTTCGAAGAGCAGGGCCAGGGTGCACGCCTCCTCGACGGTTCCGGTGGCGACCAGCTGGCCGTGGTGGGCGAGCAGGAGGGCGCGCTTGTCGCCGAGGGCGGCGGAGATGATCTCGCCCTCCTCGTTGCCGACCGGGATGCCGGGCCACTTCTCCAGGAAGGCGCAGTCGTCGTAGAGCGGGCACAGGTCCATGTGCGAGACGACCAGCGGGGTCTCCAGCATCGAGAGCGCGGAGACGTGCAGCGGGTGGGTGTGGATGATGCAGTTGACGTCCGGGCGGGCCCGGTAGACCCAGCTGTGGAACCGGTTGGCCGGGTTGGCCATCCCGTCGCCCTCCAGGACGTGCAGGTCCTCGTCGACGAGGAGGAGGTTGTCCTCGGTGATCTCGTCGAAGCCCAGGCCCAGGCGCTGGGTGTAGTAGGTGCCCGGGCGTTCGGCCCGGGCGGTGATCTGGCCGGCCAGCCCGGAGTCGTGGCCGGCGTCGAACAGGATGCGGCAGGTCAGGGCCAGCTTCTGGCGCACCGTCCAGTCGTTGTCGGGGATCGCGGTCCGCATCCGCTGGTGGGCCAGGTCCACCAGGTCGGTCTTGCCCGTCTCGAACGTGTCGGCCATCGCCGTGGTTCTCCTTCGCTCGTCGGTCGGAGCGGTCCGCCGGGGCGCGGGGTGCGGCCCGCACCGGCGGGCCGCGGGCAGCGGCGACCCGCCCGGCGGCGCCGCGGAGCCCCGGGAAGACACGTCATTCACTTTAGGACACCTTGTGTCCTCGCGTCGACGGGTCACCCACCACCAGGACCCCGGATCCCGGCCCCGACCCCGGCCGCGGCCCCTCCCGCACGGGAAGCCGGCCGGGCCGGCTTCCCGTGCGGGAGGCACCCCGCTACGCCCCGGCCTCCCGAAGGGTCACCGTGCACAGCCGCTTGGTGGCGCGGGTCAGGGCGACGTACAGGTCCCGTTCGCCCGCGGGCCGGGCGGCGACGATCCCGTCCGGGTCGACCACGACGGCCTCGTCGAACTCCAGGCCGCGCGCCTCCGACGCCGGGACCAGCCGGGCGTACCGCTCGACCCCGGCGGCCGCCAGTTCCGCCGTCCGGCCGTCCGCGCAGACCACGCCGAGCAGCTCGCCCGGATGCGCGGCGGCCTGCGCCCGCAGCTCGCCCACCAGCTCACCGGCGAGCCGCTCCGGCGCCACCGCGACGGACCGGGGCTCCTCACCGTGCCGGATCGACCGGACCGGCGGCTGCCCCGGGGCGATCCGGCCGAGCAACTCCCCGGTGGTGGCCAGGATCTCCCGCGTGGTCCGGTAGCTGACGGTCAGCGTCCGCAGGTCGAAGCGGCGGCCGACGTGCGGGGCGAGTGCCTCGTGCCAGTCCCGTGCGGTCGCCGCCGGGCCCGCCTGCGCGAAGTCGCCGACCAGTGTCATCGACCGGCCCGGGCACCGGCGCAGAATCATCCGCCACTGCATCGCCGTCAGCTCCTGCGCCTCGTCGACGACGACGTGCCCGAAGGCCTGCTCGGGCGGCCCGTCGACCAGGCTCGCCGCCTCGTCGAGGAGCGGCACGTCGGCATCGGCCCACGGCGCGCCGGGCGTGCGCAGCAGCGACGCCCGCTCGTCGTCGCCGAGGTGCGGCAGGCGCGCGGCCAGTGCGTCGGCGTCGGCCAGCAGGGCGTCGACGACCTCGCCCGGCACGAGCCGCGGCCAGAGCTCCTCGACGGCCCGGTCCACGTACGCGTCGTCCAGGAGCGCGGCCCGGACGGCGTCGGCGTCGAACTCGTCGGCCCCCGTGGCGGGTTCGTCGTCGACGCCGAGCCTGCGCAGGTCCCGGGCCGCCATCCGGTCGAGGTCGATGCCGGTGAGCAGCGCGACCTCGGCGTCGATGCGCTCCAGCGCCTCGACCGTGCCGCGGGCCAGCGCGCCGGTCAGGGAGTCCACCAGCAGCTCCAGGAACAGCCGGCGCGCCCGGTTGTGGGCGAGGCCGCTCGCCTGCGCCGCCGCCCGCGCCCCGGCGACCTCCGCCTCCTCCAGGCGGACCCACTCCCGCCCGACCCGGACGGTGAAGTCCCCGCCCGGGGCCTGCCGCGAGCGGACCGACCCGGCCAGCGCGTCGGCCAGTTCGACGCAGCCCTTGAGGCGCGCCGCCCCGAACCCGTCCACGGCGCCCGGCGCGACGCCGGCCAGCTCCTCGCACGTCGCCAGGACGACGTCGTTCTCCCCGAGCGAGGGCAGCACCTGGGAGATGTAGTCGAGGAACCGCGCGTTCGGACCCAGCACCAGCACACCGCGCTCGGCCGCCTTCGGGAACGCGTACAGCACGTACGCGGCGCGGTGCAGCGCCACCACCGTCTTTCCGGTGCCCGGGCCGCCCTGCACCACCGTCACCCCGCGGTGCGGCGAGCGGACGATCGCGTCCTGCTCGGTCTGGAGCGTGGCGACCGCCGTCCCCATCCGTCCGGTCCGCCGCTCCCGCAGCGCCGCCGCCAACGGGCCGTCCCCCACGACGTCCCCGGCGGCCGGCTCCGAACCGTCCAGCAGTTCGTCGCTCACCCCGACCACCGTGCGGCCCGTCAGGCTCAGATGGCGGCGCCGCCGCAGCCCCAGGGGGTGGACCGGCGTCGCCTCGTAGAAGGCCCGTGCCGCCTCCGCCCGCCAGTCCACCAGCAACGGCAGCTCGTCCTCGTCCCGTTGCAGCCCCAGCCGCCCGATCCGCAGCACCGTCCCGTCCGCCAGGTCGATCCGGCCGAAGACCAGCCCGCCCTCGGCGCCCTGCAGCCGGCGCACCTCGCCCGCCAGCCGCCCGGCCGCCACCTCCCGCTCGTACACCTCGCCCGCGCCGTCCGCCGCCGACGCGAGCACCCGCCCCAGCTGCTCCCGCGCCCCGGCGAGCCGCTCGTCGAACAGCTCGCCGATGACGGACACCTGCACCCGCTCCAGCTCCACCTGCTGTGCGGCGTTGTCGTGGATCTGCGACAAGGAAGAGCCCCCTCTCGATTCGACCCGCCACTATGCAGAGGAAATCCGGGGAAGTAAATGTTGACTTGTCCGGTTCGCATGTGGCCCTCGAATCCCGTACGGCACTTTTCCCGGCGGAATTCCGGCACGCCCCCCAGGCGCCTCTCCCCACCCCGCGAAAACGCCCTTTCCCGGCCCGGGGCG
>NZ_JBIVVI010000183.1:0-10182 GCF_044757675.1 Kitasatospora sp. NPDC091257 | reverse complement strand
GATCGAACTGGAGGTGCCGGCGGCGCCCTCCAAGAACCCGGGCCCTGCCGTCGCCAGGAGGTGGGATGCCTGTTCGTCAGGGTCGGTGCGCGGCGGATGGGCGGTATCGAGGAGCAGTGCGGCGGCGGAGCGCAGTCGGGCCGCGTTGTGTGGGAGGGCGTCGGCGGCGGCGCGGTGGGCGATGTGGGCGAGCCCGGCGAAGCCGTGGCAGGCCGATAAGTCGGTGGTTGCCGCGAGCGCCTTCGGGTCCACCAGCGCGGCAGCGAGGACGGTCTCGGCATCGTGGCGCAGACGGGAGTCGTCGAGGGCGAGGGCGGCGAGCTGTTGGGCGCGCGCGACGCCGGCGGTGCCGTAGCACCAGCTCGGCCGCTGGGGCGCCAGCGGCATGTGGTCGGGGTCGGCCTGGTGCGCGCGTGTGATCCAGTACGGCCAGGCGTGGCCATCGCGCCAGCGCTCCAGCCAGGCCAGGATGGTGCGGATCGCCTCGCGCTGAGCGTCCACCTCGATCCCTTGCCGTAGCGTCAGGGAGAGAACGGAGAGTGGGCCGGCGATGCCGTGCGCGAGTCCGATGTTGGCGTGCCCGCCGGGGAACCGCTCGTCCGGCGTGCCGGAGGGTCCGTCCATGGTCCACCAGCCGGGCAGCGCTCGTCCGGCGTGCTTCACGTTGGCCGTGAGGCGGACGAGGTAGCCGAGGACCCGGTGGACCGCCTCGCCGTCCGGGTCTCGGGGGAGAAGCACCGCGCAGACGCCGGCCAGGCCGCGGATGGCGTCGAACTCGGCCAGCACCGGCAGATCGCCCCGGGTGATTCGGGCGAGGGCTTCATCGCAGCGGCGCAGGGCGTCGCCGGCGACGACGTCGTCCAGGTGGGCGAGGGCGCTGCTGTAGGAGCCGGGCCGTGCCTGGGTGGCGCAAGCGAGAACGTGTGCGAAGGCGGGGGCGCCGTAGTGCAGGTAGCTGTCCGCGCCGCTGGTCACCGGTCCCTTGGCCGCGATGGCCAGCCAGGTGCGTACTGGCTCCCACGGGCCTCGCCCGGTGGCGGCGCGCTCGATGTGGAGCAGGGCGATGCCGGGCGCGCCATGGGCGAGCGACTGACGCCACTGCGGGCGCGACGACCAGGCGGACGCCACGGCCTCGGGGTCGGCGAGGAGTTCGGCGACCCGGTCGGACAGGCGGACGGCAGGGTGCGGGGTGTTCACCGGTCACCGTCCCTGGAGAGGCGGGCGAGGGCGGCGGCGCGGGCCAGGTAGAGAACCTGGGCTTCGTCGTCGAAGTCGATGCGGTGCGCGCGGACGAAGCTGCAGTGCAACAGGGAGCCGAGCACGTCGTCCGCCTGCACGCCGTCGGTGTGCGGGCTGGGGAAGAACCGGCGGTAGGAGTCGAGCGCCTGGTGGCGGGCGGACCATGCATCCACGATTGCGGTACCGCCAGGCTCGGCACGCAGCGCCGCCCAGTCGTAGGCCGGGTCCGCCAGACGCACGGCTTCGCGGAACATCGGCCTGGGCGCGTTGGTTGGCACCTGGCTGGGGACATTGTCGACGAGCCAGTGCAGGCCCGCGGCGGTCGAGCCGGTGAACCCCGCGGTGATGGCGACCGCGTGGGCGGCGAGCAGCGCCTGCCGACCGGGTAGCACGCTCTGGGAGAGCTGGGCGAGGACGGCGGCGGAGTCGGCGCGGAAGACGCCCTCCGCCGCGGCCCATGCTGGGTCATCGCCCCAACGTCCGGTCTCTGTGTACGAGGTCGGGTACACGACCTCGGACAGCAGGCCGGCCAGGTGGAGTTCGGTGGTCCAGGTGCTGATCACGGCGGCTGTGGGGCCGAAGGCGGCCGGATCGGGTAGGGCGATGCGCAACCGCAGGTGGTGGCGCGGGTCGCGGAAGCGGACGAACCACCATTTCGGGTTGCCGAGCCGCTCCAGGAGGGCGGGTAGGTGGCGGGCGAGGACGGAGTCCTGGCGTTCCAGGTCGCCGTAGAGGGAGGCGAGCAGCACGCGGGAGGTGCCCGGCGCTTCGCCGTGGCTCCGTCGCAGGATTCGGTTCGGGGTGGGCTTGGGCAGGCGCGGCCACGCCGGCGCCCGGGTGACGGTGACGGGAACGACGATCTCGTGGGCTCGACCGCCTGCCCAGCCGAGGTCGGCAGGTTCGGGCTCCTCGACCAGGACAGCGTGCGGGGTGGAGCGGAGGTGGTCGCGTAGCAAGGCACGGTGGCCGGGGTGGTCGAGGTTGAGCGGCAGGCCCTGGCTGTCGGCGGCCAGCATCACGTGCCGCGGGGCTCGGCGCCGTTCCGCCCACGACGTGAGGGCCTCATCCCACCGTCGCTGTGAGGCGTCGCCGGAGGGAAGCTCGGCGGTGGTGAGGCGCCAGATGGCGGGGGAGAGGATGACCCGCCGGTGCCGCAGCCGAGGCCGAAAGGGCAGTGCGTGGAGCGAACCCCAGTCGAATCGGGTGACCTGTGCGCTCTGGGCGCGGGACAGCTCGGTGATCAGCCGGGCGAGCGGCGGGGTGTGGTGGCGGAGGTTGAGGGCATGGGTGGCGGCGGCCTCGATCCGCACACCGAGCGCCGGTGCCGCCAGGTACATGCGCCGCCCGTCGCAGCCCACCGCCAGGTCCTGCGGGCCGAGGACGCCTTCGGCGGCGATGCGATGCTCGGCGAGGCTGATCACCAGCCGACCCGTCGGCAGGCTCCGGGCGACGTGCCCGCTGGCGGGATCCAGCGGCGGGAACGAGATCTGGGCGTTGACGGCGTGCTCGTCCACCGTCGGGAGGTCCGCCAGCAGGGTGGTGAAGGCAGCCCGGTTCTCGGGTTCGAGGAGGTGGAGGAAGCGGCCGACCGAGACACCGGCGGCCCGGGACACCGAGACCACCTCCAACCGGAACTCGCCCCGGTCGAGCGTCTCCCGATTGCGGGCGTGGACGCGGGTGATGACCTCCAGGTGCGGAGGAAGGCGGGGTTCGTCCGGGCCCAGCTGGAGGGAGGCCAACAGCGCTTCGTCGAGGACGACCTCACGCGCGCCGTCGAGAGTGGCTCGCTGGGCGAGCGCGGCGAGCAGCTCGTCGCGTTTGTCGAAGCGCGGCTTCTCGACGGGTCGGGCACCGGGGTAGCCGTCGGGCCAGCCGATTCCGCTGTCGGCCACCATGTCGAGCAGCGGGACCAGGGTGCCGCGGCCGTAGCGCTCGTAGAAACGCTGGTGGTAGGCCCGCCATGCTGCCGTGCCGTTGGGCGCGGCACTGAGCCGGGCCAGTAGGTGGGCGGCTCGGGCGGCCTCGTCAGCTACCGAGCGGGGGAGGACCAGGTCGGCGTCCAGTCGGAGGTCGACGGCGGTCACCGGAGGACGACTGCCTGCGGTCCGGAGGTCCGTCAGGATCTCGGCTGCCTCGGGGACGTGCTCGGCGCTGATCTTCGACAAGACCGTGAGGAGGTGCCCGAGCGGGGCGGGGTCGGTCGCCGGAGCGTGCAGGTTCGTGATGAGCACTCGCTGGGCGACGAGCTCGGACAGGATGCCGGTGATCTGTTCGGCCGATGCGGCGGGGAGCTCGGTGTGGACGGATTCGGCCAAGTCCCGGAAGCGGAGCGGAAGACGGGCAGCAGAGAGGGCGAAGGCGACGGGACGGGTGTGTCGTAGTGTCGTCTCGGCCGTGGCCGTGCTGCCGCCGGCCCGGGGGACCGGTCGATAGGGGACGACGAGGCGATCGCCCCGCACCTGGACGGTGTTGTTCGCCGCCACGTCCAGGAGTGCCAGCACGGCGGGGCGGGACTCCAGCAGGCCGACAGCCTGTGCGAGCAGGGACTCCGAGGCACTGGTGACGGTGTGGTGCCGGTCGCCCCAACGCACCGTGCAGGACGGTCCGAACGATGCCGCCTGCACACCCGCGAAGCGTCCGAACGGGGTGGCGCGGCCGGCCGCACGCAGGAGGTAGCGGGCGGTGGAGAGCGCGGCGCGCCGCACTTCGCGCACGGTGGGTTGCGAGTGGCCGAGCAACTGGGCAACGCGATCGGAGAGGGTCGGGCTGGCCAGTTCAAGGGCGCGGGCGAGGTGGTCGTCGGCCCACAGGGCCCGCAGCCACTGTGCCTGCTGGAGGGCCTCGGCAGGTCCGGCGGCCGAGAGGTCGGGCCAGGCCGGCACTCGCAGGTCGGGGCAGACGACGGCGCGTACGAGCGCCACGTCGGCGGCGCGGTAGGCGGCTTTGGGGTTGGGTGGGCGCATCGCTGCGGACCTCGGGATTCGGAGATGGGGCGGGTGGTTCCCCGAGAGCAGGTCCCGGGGAACCACCCGGGAGGGTCAGTGCACGCCGGTGGTGCAGGCGCCGCAGGTGGAGCCGCAGCCGTCGTCGGTGAGGACCTGCAGGCTGGCCGCGTCGGTGGTCTCGACGGTGCGCACGTCGAGGTCGAACTCGTCGCCGACGGCAGCGGCCGTGGTGGCCTTGGTCTCGGCCGGGATCATCTGAGGCATGGTGGCTCCTCCTTGAGGGTTTCCCTTGCGGGTGCCTGGAGCCGGGGCGCGGGTGCGCCCCGCGTCACCAGGAGTCGATGGGGCGGCAGCGCCGCGATTCGACGGCCGACTGCCCGGCAGGGGCGGGCGCTTCGACGGACTCTGCGGCGTGGGCGCCCCCGTGCGGGGTGGACAGGCTGGTGGGGGACCACAGCTGGCGGAAGCCGGGTCCGAGACCGAGCGCGGGGTGCGGCTCGCCCAGCGCGCGCAGTATCAGCCGCTCACCCGAGAAGGCGGTGCGGCCGTGCAGCAGACGGTGGTTGTCCAGCACGACGCCCTGTCCGGGGGACAGCCGGAGTCGGTGAGTGTTTCGGTCGATGGCCTGGCGCAGGACGGGCAGGTGCGCCTGGGCGTCGGGGGAGAACCGGGCCAGGTTGTCCTGGCGCAGTCGCAACCGCCACCACCCGGCGGACAGCTGCTGGAACACCGAGGCGAAGTGGCCACTCGATCCGCCGAAGTACGCGGCTCGCTCGGCGGAGAATGCCTCGATGGCGGCGGGGTGGTGCGTGGCCAGCTCGGCGAGGACGGCCCGGCCGTCCACCAGCAGGCTCTCACCGCCGCGGTCGCCAGCCCGTGCGCACGCCAGCAAAAGCAGACGGGGCGGAGCCGGGTGCTGCGCGCACTCGGTGTGCAGGGCCAGCGCGCCGCGCCCCAGGCCCGCGAAGCCCGGGCGCCCGCTGTGGCGGCCGGTGTCACGGATGACGGTCAGCCCGTCCGGGTCGGCATCCCGGTGCTGCCACAACGAGGACATCAACCGGCCGGTCGTGACGAGCACATCGTCCCGACCGCCCAACCTTGCGAGCCTCAGCAGGCCGTCCTCACGCAACACCTCACCGGCCTGCTCGCGCGCCGCTCCGTCCAGTCCGCCCGTGACGAAGTCGTGTCCGCTGGTGCCACTGGTGTTGAACGACGGCATGGTGAAGCTCCCTCGTGGGACCGAGTGGGTGGGAGGGGACACACTCTCCACGTCCCACCCACCCGATGGAAAGTGACAGATTGTCAAAGCGCGATCACCGGACCATGGGGCATCGCGGAGGCTCGCGACTGCTACCTTCGACAGGCCCGTGCCCGTCTGCGTGCCTCGGAAGAAGCGATGAACGAGACTGAACAGCCCTACGTGCCAAAGGCCTTCCCGATCTCCATCAAGGGCGTCGTCCTCGACCCACAGCAACGGGTGCTGCTGCTGAAGAACGAACGCCAGGAGTGGGAGCTGCCGGGTGGGAAACTGGAGGGCACCGAGACCCCCGAAGAGCGGGTCGTCACCGAGATCCACGAGGAGAGCGGCTGGACGGCCACCGCCGGCCCCCTGCTGGACGTGTGGATGTACGAACCGATCCCCGGACGCCAGGTCTTCATCGTCACCTACGGCTGCAACGCCACCGACGCGCACCAGGCCCCGGTCGTGAGTCACGAACACAAGGAAGCCGGCCTCTTCCACCGCGACGAGGTGCCCGGCCTGGCCATGCCGCAGGGCTACAAGGACTCCATCGCCCGCTGGTACGAACTGCACCACCAGGACTGACCGTTGACCCGGATCGACCCCTACGGCGGCATCCGTTGGCACTGGACCACCCCCAGGGCCCAGGACATCCTGCGCCGCCGAGCCCTGCCCGAGATCCTCCAGCTCTACCGCGAACTCCACGGGCTGCCGCAACAAGAGCTCGCCGACGTCCTCGGCTACTCCACCAGCTACGTCTCCCGCATCGAGACCGGCTCGCGCACCATCACCGACCTGGGCGCCCTGCGTCACATCGCCGAATGCCTCGGCCTCCCGCCGCACTGCCTCGGTATCACCGACGACGCGGACGGAGACCACCAACTCGTGATCCAGCTCGCCGAATCCGTGCTGCGACTGGCCGAGATCGCCCGCCAGGCCGGCCAGGCCACCACGGCCGTCGCCGAGCTGTGGCCGCTGGTCGCCCGCCTGGAGGCCCGCACCGCCGACGGCCACGCCGACCTCGACACCTTGCGCCTGCTCGCCCGGGCCCGGGTCGGCCTCGGCGTCGCCCTTGGCCATGTCCTGCCGGAGGAGCGGCTGGCCACCGCCGCCCGCTGGACCGGCAAGGGCCTCAACGTCGCCCGGCGCCTGGGCGACCCCGGCCTGCACGCCAACGCCCTGCGCCACCACGGTAACGAGCTCCGCAAAGCAGGGTTGCACCTGCGGGCGCTGGACCGGCTCGGGCAGGCCCGTGACACCGCCCGCACCGCCACCGAACGCGCCGAGGCGGTCGTCCTGCTCGCTCGCGCCGCTGGGGCCGCGGGCAACGCCGTCGTCTTCGACACCGCGATCGAGGAGGGTCACCGTCTCCTGGACGAGGCGGCGCCCACCGCCCTGTTCTCCGAGTTCACCCTCCACGAGGTCCGGCTCCGGGGTCTCATGAGCACGGGCCGGGTCGCGGAGGCCGTCCGGCAGCTCGACCGCGCGCCCGTCGCCGGACTCGCGGCGACCTCCCAGTGGCGGATCATCGCGGCGATCACCGCGGGCGAGGTGCTGCTGAGGAAGGGGGATTCCACCGGAGCGGCGCAGCAACTCGGAGCGGCGGTCGACGGGGCGACCCTCCACCACCTGCCGCACCAGCTCCAGCGTGTCCTGCGGGCCGGCCGCAGCCTGCCCGAGGTCCGGGAGCGTGCGGGCGACGCCTTGGCGCGGTTGCGGGCCGCGATAGCGGCCTGATCTCCGGCCCGGCAGCACGGCGACGATGAGCATGGCGATTCACATTCCTGAGCTCTGAGCTGAACCATCTTGACGGTGTGGTGGGGCGTCGCTCAGCGTGCGGAGCGGGCGGGCCGCGGGGCGGTGAGCGAGGGTCACTCGGGCCGCAGCTCGAACAGCTGGCTCTGCAGGCGTTCCACGTCGCGGCTGCTGCCCAGGTTCCGGTACTGGTCCTGGCTGGCGGCGTACCAGCTGGCGGCGAGTGCAGGCAGGTTGCCGCGTTCGGCGGCCTGTCCGAGGAGCTCGATGCCGTAGGCCGCCCAGTGGCGGTGGCCGAGGAGCACGAACTCCTGCACGGCGGTGTTGATGGTGCCCGCCGCGACGTCGTGCTCGCCGGCCAGGGACTGGGCCTCGCCCAGGAAGACCTTCGCCCGGGCCACGTTCAGCGGGTCGGGCGGGGTGAGCGATTCGAGGTCGGCGACGGCCTGCTGGAGCAGCGGGATGCCGAGGTCGGTGTTGCCCTGGCGGGCGGCGGCGGAGCCGAGGAGGATCTCGGCGAGGCCGGCGCCGCGCCGGTCGTCGAGGTCGGCGTAGAGCTCGATGGCGCGGGTGAGTTCGGGCCAACGGGTTGCCCTCGCAGGCGCGAGCGAGCGCCTCGGCGGCGGCCTGCTCGGCGCGCACCCGGCCCTCGCCGAGGATCCGGCCGAGCAGCTGGACGGCATGGACGGGCGCGAGCGGGCCCAGCTGGTGATGGTGAGCACCGAGAGCGGCGAGTGCGGGCAGTGGCGAGCGGCTGGTGACGACGACCAGGCACGTACTGGTGGCGGGGATCAGAGGCACCACTTGGTCGGCGGTGACGGCGTCCTCCAGCGCCACCAGCAGCCGCCGGGGGGCAGCGCTGGACCGCCAGAGCGCGCGCAAGTCCGATTCTTGCCAGGGGAGTTGATCCACGTCACGGTCTCCGAGACCGCGAAGTAGGGAGCGGACGGTCTCGACAGTCGGTGTCGGACCGTCGACGCCTCCCGCGCGCAGCTGGACGAGTAGCTGTCCGTCTGGGTATCGCTCGGCGTGTCGGCGGCCCCAGTGCGAGACCAGGGCGCTCTTGCCGACCCCGCCGGGCCCGGTGATCGCGATCACTGGAGCGGTGCCTTCCGGCAGGTCGGAGAGTAGCTTGTCCAGGGCGGCGACGTCGTGCTCGCGGTCGGTGAACACCCTGCTGACCGCGGCGAGTTGTCGAGGCACTTGCTGTGGCGGTCCGGCGGGATGGAAGTGGATGTCACGGATCTGGCCGGCCTGGACGGCGTGGTGGACCTGGGTGCCGTCGATGTGGTTGGAGACGGTTGGCATGAGGTCGTCGTCAGAGCGAGGCAACGGCGCCGGTCCGGGGACGCGGAAGGACGGGAACGGACGGCACGCCGAGGGCGACGGCGGCGTTGACCAGCGCCAGGTGGCTCAGTCCCTGCGGCGTGTTGCCGAGCTGGCGGCTGGTGGCGGGGTCGTACTCCTCGGCGAGGATGCCGACGTCATTGCGCAGGGCGAGTAGCGCGTCCATGCGCTCGCAGGCCTCGTCGGTGCGGCCGACCAGGGCGAGTGCGGAGACCAGCCAGAACGAGCACGCGAAGAACGCGCCCTCCTCGCCGGCGATGCCGTCCACGTTGGCGTCGGCGTCCTGGTGGGTGCGGTAGCGCAGCACGAGGCCGTCGTAGGTGGCGAGTTCGCGTTGGATAGCCTCAATGGTGCCGATCACCCGCTTGTCGTCGGGCGGCAGGAAGCCGGTCTGCGGCAGGAGCAGCAGGGAGGCGTCCAGCTCGCGGCTGCCGTAGGACTGGGTGAAGGTGTTGCGCTCCTCGTCGTAGCCTCGGGCGAGGACGGTGGTGTGGAAGAGTGCCGCGATCGCGCGCAGGCGGGCCAGGGTGGCCCGATCGTGGTCCGGGCGGCGCTCCAGGAGCCGGAAAGTCCGGTCGATCGCGACCCACGCCATGATCTTGGAGTGGGTGAAGTGGCGCTCGGGCCCGCGGATTTCCCAGATTCCCCGGTCCGGCTTGTGCGCGGTGGCGACGACGACTTCGGCCAGCCCGAGCAGCAGCGCGTCGGCGGCAGGATCGGGTTCGAGTCCGGCGTCCTCGGCGGCCAGCAGGGCGTCCGCGACGTACCCGAAGACGTCGAGCTGGAGTTGGCCGGCCGCGCCGTTGCCGATCCGCACCGGGCGCGAGCCCTGGTACCCGGGCAGGTGGTCCAGGACGGTCTCGGTGAGCTCGCTGGTGCCGTCGAGCCGGTACATGATCTGCGCGGAGGTCGGGTCGCCGATCGTGTCGACCAGCCACGCCCGCCAGGCACGCGCTACTTCCAGGAAACGGCCGGCGCGCAGCAGCTCCCGGAGGGTGAGCGCGGAGTCTCGCAGCCACGGGTAGCGGTAGTCCCAGTTGCGTTCGCCGCCGATCTCCTCGGGCAACGAGGTGGTTGGGGCGGCGATGACCGCGCCGGTGGGCCGGTGGATGAGGGAGCCGAGAACGGCCACCGAGCCGAGGACGGCGTCGTGGTAGAGCCCGGTGTAGGTGATGTTGGCGCTCCAGTCGGCCCACTCCCGCAGGGTTGCGATGAGGGCCTGGCCGGTGTCGGGTACGAGCGGGACCGGGGCGTCGGGCTCCTGCCAGGTCAGGGTAAACGCGGCCTCCTGCCCCGCGGTGAGGATGGTCTCGGCAACGGCGGCTCCGCGTCGCCAGGGCCGGTGGTCGGGACCGTCCAGCCACAGCGTGGTGCCCTGGTGCTCGGCGGCGAAGCGTCGCACGCCGTCGGGGCTGGTGACCTCGCGCAGGACGGCGTGGGAGCGGCCGTAGCCGGGCGCGACGACGATGCGGGAGGTGACGCTCACCCGGCCGCGCAGACACCTGGCGATCCGGATCACCTGGGCGGGTCGCTCGGCACCGGAGACGGGCATGAACTCGGTGACCTGCAAGGTCCCCTCGGGCAGCTCCCAGACCTGGTCCAGGACGAGGCCGCCGGTGCGGTAGGCGCGGCGGGTGACGGGGAGGGGCTGAGGGG
>NZ_JBIVVI010000182.1:0-10196 GCF_044757675.1 Kitasatospora sp. NPDC091257 | reverse complement strand
CGGCGCCAGCAATCCGCGCATGTAGGCCAGCGCCGACTCCCGCGGCTCGCTTCGCGCGAACCGGCGCGCAAACCGCTCATGCAACCCGGCAAGCCCGTCCGACCATCGCCGAGCATCGACCTCAGATATGTCCCCACCCATGACAGGAGCAACGACCGACCTGAACAACCGTCACGGTAGGCACCGTTGCAGTACTAGCCCCCACGCCCGCCCGCCTCCTGGGCGACCACGAACTCCCGGCCCGTCGGAATGGGTCATGCCGGGCCGGGTCTGCATTCCCTCACAGCTGCTCTTCCCCGTCGGGGTGAGCAGCGCCAACCCCCGATTGGAGAGGCCCGTGAGCATCACCACCGAGTCCGGCGTCGAGCTGGACGAGTTGGGCAAGTTCTTCACCGTCACCGCGCGCCGGATCGACGCGGGCGAGGTCGCGCCGGAGATGTTCTCCGCCGCCATCGACGCCGCGTGGCACCGGCTGGCCACCGACCCGGCCGCGCACCAGGCGTTCACGCTCCGGCACGCCGGCCGCACGCTCGCCCACGTGGAGAGCGCCGGTTCCGGCTTCATCTCGTGGGTGGGCGCCTACGAGGAGGCGTACGGTCCCCTGCCCGAGGTCTGGTTCACCGACGCCGACGGCATGGTCAACGCCGAGGCCCTGGCCCGGTACCGCGAGACGGGCGAGGTCTGGGCCGAGTGGAACTGCTCGCCCGAGCCCGGCGACGGCGACGACCTCGTGCCGGTGGCGACCAGCCGGTGATCACCGCACCATCCGACGGGGCGTCCCGGCCGACTGCCGGGGCGCTCCGCCTCGCCGAAGCCCGGACGGAGAACCCCGTCAGCGTGGACGTGGACGGCTACCTCGCCGGGCTGTACGAGCACTGCCCGTTCCTCGGGCCGTCCATCCGACGCGGCATGACGGGGTGGACCGTCCACGAGATCGCTCCGGGCAGCCACCGGTACGCGGTGGAAGCCGAGTTGTTCTACGCCGGGGTCCAGGCCGCGGAGTGGGTCCGTCCGCTGATGCCTCGGCCGTACGGTGTCCTCACGTGCGAGAACGTCGTGCTGGTCGGGCACTGCGAGGGGGCCGAGCACCGCGAGCTGATGGCCTGGCCGCACTGGGCGCTGAAGCACCTGTACGCGCAGGTCGGAGTCATGTTCGGCAAGTTCCCCCAGGGCACTGTCGAGCGCGGCCGGTGCGGGCAGGGCATCCCGCCGCCACCCTTCTCGTTCCTCCCGGTCCGGGCGGGAGTGCGGCCCCTGGACCCGAAGTTCCTCATGGAGACGCCCGATCTCGCCGCAGCGCTGGCCGTCGCGGCGGATGACGGCCGGGACGTCTTCGAGCACATCCCTTGCGAGTGGAAGGCAGTTCGAGAATGGGCACGTTCCTTGCCGAGGCCGGAGAAGCGCTGAAGGCTGCGGAGGCCGTCTGCGGGCCGCTGGAGCTGGCGGAGATCAGCAACCGCCGGGGCTCGGCGGTGTGGAAGGCCACCGGCCCGCGCGGAGTGGCGAGCATCAAGCTCGGCACCGGCGAGGCCGCCGAGGTCACCGCCCGCGAAGCCTCCGTGCTCGACCAGCTCCCCGGATACACCGTGACCTCCGGTCGCTTCGCCGACGGCGTCTGGTACGTCACCCCGTGGCTGGCCGGCCCCTCCACGTGGCAGGTCTTCCGGCCCCTGCGCAAGGGTGACGGCGGGAAGGAGGAAGCCCTCGCCGCCGCCGTCGGACTGTGCCGCGCCGTGGCCGACCTCCACGCCGACGGGTGGGTGCACGGCGACCTCCAGCCCGCGCACGGCATCCACGGCGAGGACGGCGTGCGCCTCCTCGACTTCGCCTGGACGCGGCGGTTCGGCAGCACCCCCTGGCCCACGTTCGACGGCACCATGATCCACCTCACCGCGCCCGAACTCGCCGCCCGGATCATCAACGGCCCCCAACCCGTCGAAACGACCCGCACCGCCGACGTCTACGCCCTCGCCGGCACCCTGTGGACCTGCGCCACCGGCACGTGGCCGCTGGACTACGCGACCGCCGGCCTCGAAACCGGCGCGCCGGTGGAGGCGATCCGCAGGGCCATCGCCCACAGGGCCGTCCCGATGTCCACCGCGATGCCCTGGCCCGCCCTCCAGACCCGGCTGCGCTACGTCCTTCTGGCGGCCCCCGACGACCGGCCCGCCGCCGCCGAACTGGCGAAGCTGATCGAAGCGGTGGACGGGTGATCGAGCTACGGGAGCTGGGCCCCGGAGATGACGGGGCCCTGCTGCGGATCTACAGCGCGGAGTCGACCAGGTACCTGGGCCGGGCCCCGATGGACGCCGACGAAGCCCGCCACTGCCTCCGCGACATCGTGGCCGCTGCGGAACAGTTGCCGCGCACGCTGTACGTGCTCGGCCTCGTCGTGGACGATGACCTCCTCGGGGTCGTCAAGCTCCACCGGGACCGCCCCGTTGCCGCAGTCAGCTACATCCTGCGGGCGGACACCTGGGGCCGGGGCTACGCGACCGAAGGGGTTCGGCGGATTCTCGACATCGCCTTCGGTCACCTCGCCCTCCCGAAAGTCCGCGCCAAGCACCGCACGGACAACCCCGCCTCCGGCCGTGTCCTCCTCAAGACCGGCTTCATACCGACCGGCGAGCACAACGGGTTCATCTTCTACGCCATCCATGCCCCCGGCAGGCCAGCGGCTGCGCAAGCAGCTCATCGACTCGGGGGAATCCCTACACCGTGACGGCCGTCCCGGCCCGCCGCTGCCATGGCAGCCGATCCCGCTGCCGGGCCACACGAGGATGCCCTGATTCTGCGAGACTCCGTTGCTTGGGGAATAGTCCGGTAGACGAAGTGCTTCTCGTGTCTGCCCAGGTCAGGGTAGAGGTGTAACGATGTAGCCTCTCCCTTGAGCCAGTAGAACTCGTCCAGCACGGACGCGCCCTCGATCTCCAGCGACGGCACCGAGCGGAAGAGGTCCCACAGGCACTCCATGTGGTCCTCCAGCTCGCGCCCGCCGCGGACCACGAAGCCCTTCTCGGGCACCTCGATCCCGTCCAGCGCGCCGCCGGCCAGCTTGAGCCGCTCCAGGATCGTGATCCGCTCGCCGGGCACCTGCCCGTCCCGGACCAGGAAGGCCGCCCCGGCCAGCGCCGCGAGCCCCGACCCCACGAACCACGCCCGCTTGCGCTCGGCCCCCTCGGGCTTCCTCGGCCGGGCGAACGCCTCGTAGTTGCCGCTGCTGAAGTACAAGCCCGTGCTCCCTGGAACGTTCGACATCGAACCGCCCGTCGGGCATGCCGCATCCCGGCGGGCCGCGTATGGAGCGCGTTGGGAACACCGGCCGGAACGTCAGGAAGCCGTCAAGGAGAGCAGGTCAGCCCCGTCGCGGCGGTTGGGTGGAGGACGACGGCGAACACGACCACACGAGGACGGATCATGCACGGCAACGGGAGTTCGAAGGCCGCCCCCAGGGTGGTGGTCGGGGTCAGCGGGTCGCTGGGAAGCCTGGCCGCCCTGCACCGCGGCGTCGCCGAGGCCCGCGACCGCGGCGCCGTCCTGGTGCCGGTGCTCGCCTGGGAGCCGCCCGGCGGCGAACACGGCTACCGCCGCTCGCCCTGCCCGCCGCTGCTCGCCGCCGTCCGGGAGGCCGCCGAACGGCGGCTGCGGGACGCCCTCGACGAGGCCTTCGGCGGCGCCGACCCCGGCGTGCCGCTGAGCCCGGTCGTGGTCCGCGGCGAGGCCGGACCGGCCCTGCTGCACATCGCCGACCGGCCGGACGACCTGCTGGTCCTCGGGCGCAGCGGCGGCCCGCTGCACCGCCGGCTGCGGCGATCGGTGCCCGGCCACTGCGCCCGGCGGGCGGGCTGCCCGGTGCTGACCGTCCCGGTGCCCGAGCTGCTGCACGACCTGGAGGCCCTGCACCGGCGCACCCGATGGCACCTGCCGGTCGCCACCGAGCGCGAACTCGCCTCGATGCAGCGGTAGTCCGCGGTGCGGATGTACTCGGCCCGGCCCGGCGGACGGCGCTACCGCCCGGTGCTCGACCGGTTCCCGGACGGCACCTCCGGCGCCGTCGCGCTGCTCGCCGGCGGCGCTCTGGCGCTCGCCCTCGGCGCTGTCGGTGAACTGCACTCCGGCCCGCTGCCGTCCCTCGCCCACCTGGCGCTGTGCGCCCTGGTCGGCCGCCGCTCCCGGCCGGTGGACGCACCGCTGATCGGCCTGGCCGCCTGGCTCTGCCACAACGCCTTCTCCGAACACCGCCACGGCGAACTCGGCTGGGCGGGCCCCGGTCCGGAGGTCGGGCACTACGCGCTGTTCACCGCCGCCGCGCTGCTGGCGGCCCTGTCCGCGGCCCTCCCGCGCCGCACCGTACGGGCGTTCCCGCGGCGCCCCGACGGCTCGCGCTGAGGCGCCGCCCACGGACGGTCCGCCCGTTCGGACGGACCGTCGCGGGGCGCGCCTACAGGGTGAGCAGGGTGCGGTGGGCCAGGATGGTGTCCCGCAGGGGCCTGAGGGCGAGGCGGACCAGGGTCAGGGCGTTGTCGTCCCCGGCGATCCGATTGGCGCTCAACTCGCCGCAGGACAGGCACTGGTGGATGATCATCCACTCGCCGTCGGCGCGGACCGACAGGCTCAGCGCGGTCATCCGGCCGCCGCAGTCGGCCGCCCGGTCACCCGGTGTCCGGCCGTCGACATGACGGCTGGCCAGGCAGTTCGGGCAGTGGTTGCGGTGGGCGCTGCCGGGGGCGTCCACCGGGACGTCCAACCGGCAGTCCACGCAGCGGAAGGCGTGCGCCCGGTGGCCGCCCCGTCCGTGCAGGACGTCCTTGTACCGTTGCGGG
This sequence comes from Kitasatospora sp. NPDC091257, assembly GCF_044757675.1. NCBI lineage: Bacteria > Bacillati > Actinomycetota > Actinomycetes > Kitasatosporales > Streptomycetaceae > Kitasatospora > Kitasatospora sp. NPDC091257. The sequence goes on along the minus strand of NZ_JBIVVI010000182.1, from coordinate 5,373 downwards.
CGGCGTTCCCGCCGGCCCCGGCCGCCGGTGTTCTTGTGTCGTGGCACGGTTCGGTGCTCCCTCTTCTCCGCGTGGTTCAGAGGGTGCCGAACGCTTCGAGCGGGAACGGCGGTTGGGCGAGCGGCCGGACGGCCATCCGCATCAGGACGAGCTGGTTGTCGTCCGTGCGGACGGGCGTGGACGTCAGCTCGTCGCAGCGCACGCACCGGTGGACGACCGTCCAGTCACCGGTGCGCAGCACGGCGATGGCGATCGGCGACATCCGTCCCAGGCACTCGCTGGGACCGCCCTCGACGTGGTCGAGGACGTGTCGTGAATGCAGGCAGGACGGGCAGTGGTTGCGCCGCGTGCCGTCGGCGGCACAGGTGGAGACGGTCAGACCGCACCAGGTGCAGGCGAAGGTGGAGGTCTTCAGAACGGGGGGCGTGCTGGAGGTGCTGGACACCCGGGGTGCTCCTTGCTGAGGGGTTTCTGCGATGGCAGCAAGAGCAGGCCGAGTGGCCTCGACGGTTCGTCGGGCGGTGGTCGTCAGCCGGCGTGGCGAGGCGCACTCGGCGCGAGGCGGGACATCAAGACACCCTCTCCGGTCGGGCGGTGGCCCGGGTCGATCGGTACGGAACGGCGTCAGCGTAACCACACCGGTCGCACGGGCGCCAACGGATTTTCGTGCCACCGGATTTCCGTGCCAAAGGATTTCCGTGCCACCGACCCTCGCCGCCACGACGGGATAAGGGCGCGCACGATCTGCGTATGCAGATGACCAACGTGCCGCGGCCGGCGGCCCCCGATCCCGCCCGGGTCCCGGGCCGTGGTCAGTCGTCGACGGGCAGCTCCGTCGGGACGGCGAGCACGTCGACCAGGGCCTCGCCGCGCAGGACGGTCAGCGGCAGCGGGCGGCCGATCGCGTCGGCCAGCATCAGGCGCTGGAGGGCCTGGGCGCTGCCCATCGGCTCGTCGTCGGCGGTGAGCAGCAGGTCGCCCTCGTGCAGCCCGGCGCGGTCGGCGGGCGCGCCGGGCACCACCTCGACGATGCGCAGGCCGGTGGGCTGCCCGGTGCGGTGGCGCAGGGCGGGCGACAGGGGCGCGGGCACTCCGGCGAGGCCGAGGTAGGCGCGGCGGATCCGGCCGTCGGCGAGCAGGGCGGCGACGATCCGGCGGCTGGTGGCGTCGATCGGGACGGCCAGGCCGAGCCCGTTCCCGGCCACCGCCGTGGTGATGCCGACGACCTCGCCGTTCGCGGTGGCCAGCGCGCCGCCGGAGTTGCCCGGGTTGAGTGCGGCGTCGGTCTGGATCACGTTGTCGATCACCCGCGCGGTGCTGCCGGAGCGGGCCGGGATCGAGCGGCCGAGCGCGCTGACCACGCCCGCTGTGACCGTCCCGGCCAGCCCCAGCGGGTTGCCGACGGCGACGACCAGCTGTCCGACCCGCAGGCCGGTCGCCTCGCCGAGTGCCACCGGCTTCGGGGTCGGCCCGTCGGCGCGCAGCACGGCGAGGTCGGAGAGCGGGTCGGCGCCGATGGTGTGGAACGGGGCGGTGGTGCCGTCGGCGAAGGCGAGCGTGCCGGCGTCGGCGTGGCCGACGACATGGGCGTTGGTGAGCAGGAACCCGTCCTCGGTGAAGACCACGGCCGAGCCCAGCGCCGTGCTGAACCAGCCGCCCCGGCCGCGCCGGGGGACCTGCAGCGCGGCGACCCGCGGGGTCAGCGTGGCGGCCACGGTGGTGACGATCAGGGAGTAGGCGTCCAGCGGGGTCTGTGCCTCGGGGACCGGGCTCGGCCCGGGGAGCGTGTCGGCCATGGTGCTCACCTCTCTCGCGGGCGTGGTTCTCACGATGGCACCAGGTGGCAACAACACCGGGGCGCCCGGTCTTCCGCGTTCTTGCGCAGGTGCCGTCCTGACGCGTTCTTGACGTGCGGAAAATTCCCAAGAGAAGGAAAAGCGGGAATATAGTTCGAGTAAAGCCGTAGTCGTGGGAGGGGCCGATGGACACGACCATGCTGGAGCCGGACTGGCACGCGCTCGGCGGGCCGGGGGACGGGCCGCTGGGGACGGAGCACCTCCTGGTCGCCGTGGCCGGGGAGACGGGCCCCGCCGGTGCGGCCCTCGCCGCGGCCGGGGCGGGGGCGGACACCCTGCGCGCCCTGGTCCGGGAGCGGAAGGGGCGCTGGACGGCCGACGACGGGCCCGCCGCCGTGCCCGACCGGGAGGCGCCCGGCGCCGTCGGGGCGGACGGCCGGCCGCTGAGCGGGGCCGCCGCCCGGGCACTCGCCGTGGCGACGGAGCGCGCCCGCCGGGACGGCGAACCCGCCTGCACGGCCGCACACCTGCTGCGGGCCCTGCTCGCCGACGGGAATGCCGGGAACGGCGCCGGGGGTGACGGGAACGCCGGGAACGCCGGGCGCGGCGCCGGGAGTGACGGGAACGCCGGGCGCGGCGGCGCGAACGGCGCCGGGCCCGACCGGACCCGCGCCGCCGAACTGCTGCGCGCGGCCGGCGTCGCGCCGCAGGCCGTCCTGGACCGCCTCGACGGTGCCGTGCGCCAGAGCGGTGACCTCGACCCGCTGCTCCACCCCACCCGGGAGACGCTGCTGGCCCGCCGCGGCCACCGGGCCCCGCGCTGGAAGCGCCTGCTACGGCCGGGCCCGTCCGGCCCGGCGGCCTGGATCCGGCCGGAGGCCGACGCCCAGGCCGAGCGCCTCGGCCGCCGGACGCCCGGCACCGAGCACGTTCTGCTCGCGCTGCTGGCCGTGCACGAAGTGGCCCGCCACGAGCCGGGGTTGGCGGCGGAGGACGGCGCCGGCGAGCTGCTCGCCGGGCTCGGCCTCGACTACGCCCGGGCGTACGCCGCGCTCGACTCCGGTGGGGTGACGCTGCCCGCCGACCCGCGCGCGGTCGAGGCCTATCTGACCGAGGTCGCAGGTCAGGGCACCGATCGGCTGGTCCGGGCGTTGCTGGAGGAGGACACCCGGGCCCGGCGTCTGGTCGAAGCCCTGCGCGGCTGAGGCGCCGGCGGGTCGGTGAACCGCGACACGGAGAAGAGAGGAAGGGACACCCGATGCACGTCACCCTCGCCGAGGAGCTGAGGCTGCTGTCGCTGGACGACGAGTCCGGCGTGGCGAAGGACGCCCCCACCGCCGCCTGGGCCGCCGCGGGCGGCATCCTGGCCGAGCTGGTGCTGGCCGGGCGGGTCACGATCGAGGACGGCCGGCTCACCGTCACCGACCGGACCCCGACCGGGGAGCCGCTGGTGGACGGCCGGCTGGCCAGGCTCGACGCGTGGGCCGCCGGCCGCCGCTCCGGCAGGGCCAAGGCGGGCGACTGGCTGACCAAGGACCGGTCCACGGCGGTCGCCGACACGGTCGGGCGGCTGTGCGAGCGCGGCCTGGTGGTCGAGGAGCGGCGCCGGGCGCTGGGCCTCTTCCCGGTCCGCCGCTACCCGGAGGCGGACGGCAGCGTGGAGCGGGAGCTGCGCGGGCGGCTGGCCGCGGTCGTGCTGAACGGCGCCGAACCGGACCTGCGCACCGCCGCCCTGGTGGCCCTGCTGCACGGCTCCCGGCTGCACCGGCTGGCCTTCCCCGAGCTGCCCCGCAAGCAGGTCGAGCCGCGTTTCGCCGAGATCGCCGCCGGTGACGGGGCGGCGGAGTCCGTCCGCGAGGCGATCCGGGCCGTGCAGCTCACCATGGCCGCCGTCTCCATCGCGGCCACCGTGGCGGCGACCACCGCCGCCACCGTCTGAGCACGCCGGGCGGGCTGCCCGCGGAGCCGTGCGCGGCCCGCCCGCCCGTGTGGGCCGCCCGCCCGTGTGCGCCGCCCCGTTCGGACCGTTCAGAGCACCGCGGCGCCGAGGGTGATCGAGCCGAGCACCACCAGCAGCCCGAGCGCGAGGAACCCGTACTCCAGCCCGGCCCGCTCCCGCCCGTCCACCAGCACCTGCCGCGGGTCCGCCGGGTCGTAGCGGACCGGGACGAAGCCGCCGTCCGGTAGCGGGTGGCGGGCGGTGGAGGGGACGGGGGAGAAGACCTCGACCACCCGGCCGTCCTCGGTCTCGAACTGGAGCAGCGGCCGCGGCGGCAGCGTGCGGTCCTCCGGTGCCGGGGCGCGTTCGCGCACCAGCGCCCGCACCGGAACGCCGACCCGGCGCAGCCGCCGCAGTTCACGCAGGCCGACCACCCCGGCGAGGTAGGCGACCACGCCGCCCAGCGCACCGAACACCACCACGGCGAACCCGGCCGTTCCGCCCACCGCCGCCTCCCTGTCCGAGACTCCCCCAGGGCTCCAGTATCACGCTGCCGGGGCGCTCTTGACGTCCCGGAATGGTCCAGTCCACGCTGAGCGACGGCATGTTCCTGTCACTACCGGGCCGCCCGCCGCCCGCCCGGCCCCGACCACCGCAAGGAGCACCGTCCGTGACCAAGCGCCCCGCCGTCCTCGTCGCGCTCACCGTCCTCACCCTCGGCTGCGCCGCCCCCGCGGCCGTGGCCGCCCACCCGGCCGCCCCCGCGGCCGTCGCGGCCGTCGTCAAGGTCGGCACCGCCAAGCAGCTCCAGAGCGCGCTCGCCGCCGCCGTGCCCGGCCGGACCATCCAGCTCGCCGACGGCACCTACTCCGGCAACTTCAAGGCCACCGCCCCCGGCACCGCCGCCGCCCCGATCACCCTCACCGGCTCGGCGAAGGCCGTCCTCACCACCCCCACCGGCGGCGGATACGGCCTCCACCTCGACGGCGCGAGCTACTGGACCGTCCAGGGGCTGACCGTCACCGGCGCCCAGAAGGGCATCGTGGCCGACTCCGCGGACCACGTGGTCCTCGACGACGTGACGGTCCACCACACCACCATGGAGGGCGTGCACTTCCGCGACTCCAGCGCCTACGGCACGCTGCGCAACTCGCGCATCCACGACACCGGCCTCGGCCGGGACGGCATGGGCGAGGGCGTCTACGTCGGCACCGCCAACACCCTGACCGACCGCAGCGACCACGTGCGGATCACCGGCAACACCTTCGGCCCGAACATCGGCGGCGAGAACGTCGACCTCAAGGAGGGCACCACCGGCGGCCTGGTCTCCGGCAACACCTTCGACGGCGACGGCCTCACCGGGCGCAACTCCGACGACTCCTGGGTCGACGTGAAGGGCAACGACTACGTGATCGAGAACAACACCGGCCGGCGCACCACCGATGACGGCTACCAGACCCACAGCCTCCGGCCGGGCTGGGGCTGCGGCACCGTCTTCCGGGGCAACCGCTCCGACCTCACCGGCGCCACCGGCCCGGACCGGTACGCGATCGACGTGACCGACTACGACGCGGCGACGTGCAAGGTCACGATCGGTGCGGGCAACACCGTCACCGGGGGCCGGGGCCTGGTCAACCC
>NZ_JBIVVI010000181.1:0-10198 GCF_044757675.1 Kitasatospora sp. NPDC091257 | reverse complement strand
AAGGGGCTCGTCCCCCGGGGCGAACAGCCGGGCCGTCCACAGCAGGTAGTAATACAGGGCGATGACCACGTTGACGGCCATCACCACGGCGAGCCAGCCCAGCCCGGCGTCAACCGCCGCGCGGAACACCACGACCTTGCCGAACAGGCCGATCACGCCCGGCGGCAGCCCGGCCAGGCAGAGCAGGAAGAAGGCGAGCGCCAGCGCCGTCCAGCGGTTGCGGGCGAACAGGCCGCGGAACTCGTCCACGCTGGTCCCGGGCCGGCGGCCGACGGCGGCGACCACCCCGAAGGCGCCGAGGTTCACCACGCCGTAGATCAGCGCGTACGCGGCGGTGGCACCGAGCGGGTCGGCGCCGGTGGGCGCGTAGCCGGCCGCGGCGAGCGGCACCAGCAGGTACCCGGCCTGGCCGACCGAGGACCAGGCGAGCAGCCGCACCGCGCTGTACCGGGTGTCGAAGCGCTGGCGCAGCGCGCCGACGTTGCCGGCGGTCATGGTGACGGCGGCCAGCACCGCGAGCACCAGGCCCCAGGTGTGGGCGTACGGGCGGAAGGCGACGGTGGTGGCCAGCGCCAGCCCGGACAGGCCGGCCGCCTTGCCGACCACCGAGAGGTAGCCGGCCACCGGCAGCGGCGCGCCGGTGTAGGTGTCGGGCACCCAGAAGTGGAACGGGACGGCGGCGACCTTGAAGGCGAAGCCGACCAGGGTCAGCACCGCGCCCGCCTCGGCCAGCGGCTTGAGCTGCCCGGGCGCGTGCTCCAGGCCCTGGGCGACGGCGCCGAGGTGCAGGCTGCCGCTCGCCGCGTAGACGAAGCCGACGCCGAGCAGCATCACGGCGGTCGCGGTCACCGAGGAGACGAAGAACTTGAAGGCGGCCTCGGCGCCCCGGCCGTCCCGGCGCAGCGCGACCAGGGCGAAGGCGGGCAGCGAGGCGACCTCCAGGGCGATCACCATGGTGGCGAGGTCGCGGGAGGCGGGCAGCAGCGCGGCGCCGGTGGCGCTGGAGAGCAGCAGGAACCAGTACTCGCCGCGCGGCAGCCGCTCGTCCTCCACCGTGTGCGCCGACAGCAGCGCCGCGATCAGCGCGCCGCCGAGGGCGAGCAGCTGGAACACCAGGGCGAAGTGGTCGGCGACGTACGAGCAGCCGCCGTTGTCGGACCCCCCTGCTACGTTCTGCACACAGAAGGTCGCTCGGGGTGATCCGCCGGTGAGGGGGAGGAGTGCGATGAGGGCGAGGGCGAGTCCGGCCGCGGTGAGGCGGCCGAGCCACTTCTTGTGCCGCTCGGGCAGGAACAGGTCCGTGAGCAGCACGGCGAGGGCGGCCACGGCGGCGATCAGCGGCGGTGCGATCGCCACCCAGTCCACGGACTGGATCAGGCTGCCCGGGTTGGCTACGGCGAGGGAGGTCACAGTGTGCTGCCCCGTGGAGTGAGGTCCGAGTGCGGCGGTCTGGGCTGCGAGCACGGTCAGCCACCCCCGAGGAGGTGCTTGACGGCGGGATCGGAGAGGCCGAGCAGCAGCGCGGGCCAGAGGCCGGCGAGCAGCGTCAGCGCGGCCAGCGGCATCCAGCTGACGGCCTCGTACGGGCGCAGGTCGGCGAGCTCGGCCACCGGTGCGGGCTGCTCGGGGTCCCCCATGCAGACGCGCTTGACCACGATCAGGAGGTACGCGGCGGTGAGGAGGGTGCCGAGGCCGGCCAGGACCATGTAGGTGACGAACGCGGGGCGCGACAGGCCGTCGGCCGGGTCGAACGCGCCGAACATGGCGAGCAGCTCGCCCCAGAAGCCGGCCAGGCCGGGCAGGCCGAGGCTGGCGACGGCGGCGAAGGCGAGCAGCACGCCCAGTCGCGGGGCCCGGCCGTACAGGGCGGCGCCGGTGGCCCCGGCGAGGGTGTCGAGGTCGGCCGTGCCGTAGCGGTCCTTGAGCGCGCCGACGACGAAGAACAGCAGACCGGTGATCAGACCGTGGGCGATGTTGGCGAACAGCGCGCCGTTGACGCCCACCGGGGTGAGGGAGGCGATGCCGAGCAGCACGAAGCCCATGTGGCCGACGGAGGAGTACGCGATCAGGCGCTTGAGGTCGCCCTTGGCGCCGGGGCGGGAAAGCGCCAGGCAGGCCAGGGAACCGTAGACGATGCCGACGGCCGCGAAGGCGCCCAGGTAGGGGGCCAGCGTGGTGGCGCCGTCCGGCACGACCGGGAGGAGGACGCGGACCAGGCCGTAGGTGCCCATCTTCAGCAGCACGCCGGCGAGCAGCACCGAGCCCACCGTCGGGGCGGCGGTGTGGGCGTCCGGGAGCCAGCTGTGCAGCGGCCAGGCCGGGGCCTTGACCGCGAGCCCGACCAGGATCGCCAGCGCGGCGACCACCTGGGTGGTGTGGCTCAGGCCGCTGCCGTGCGCGGCGGCCAGGGCCTGCATGTCGAAGGTGCCGGCCTTGCTGCCGATCAGCAGGAAGCCGAGCAGCATCACGGCCGAGCCGAGCAGCGTGTAGAGGATGAACCGGTTGGCGGCCGGCACCTTCGCGCCGCTCCCCCAGCGGGCGATCAGGAAGTACATCGGGATCAGCACGATCTCGAAGGCCAGGAAGAAGAGCAGGAGGTCCAGCACCGCGAAGGTGGCGAGCATGCCGACTTCGAGCAGGAGGAACAGCCCGACGAAGGCCTGCGCCGACGGACGAGGCTCATCAGGGGCTGCGCCCCGGGCGTCCCCGCCCGGCAGCCGCTTCTCCGAGTAGAGCGCGCAGAGGAAGGTGAGCAGCGCGGTCAGCACGATCAGCGGCAGCGAGACGCCGTCCACCCCGAGGTGGAGGCGCACGTGCAGGGCCGGGATCCAGGACACGTCGGTGGTGGCCTGCATCCGGGCGGGCTCGTCGTGGTCGAAGCCGGCCGCGAGGGCGACGGTGAGCAGGAACACCGCGCCGGTGACGACGGTGTTCAGCCGCAGTGCCCGCCGGCCGGCCACGGCCCGGTCCGGCCCGAACACCGGCGCCAGGGTGAGTGCGGCGCCGAGCAGCGGCAGCACCAGGAGGGCGATGAGGACTGCGTTCATCGGGGGCTCCCAGCAGCGGTCGAGGGGACGGAGGTGGAGAACAGCAGCACCGGCTACACCGCCACCAGGACGGCCAGCAGGACGACGGCGGCCAGCAGGGCGCTGAGGTAGGTCTGCGCGTTTCCGGTCTGCGCGAGCCGGACGGCCCGGCCGAGCAGGTTGGCGCCGATGCCGCTGCCCTGTACGTAGCCCTCGACGACCTCGCGGTCGAGGAATCGGACCAGCTTGGCGGCGGCGACCACCGGGCGGACGAACAGCGCCCGGTACAGCCGGTCGACGCCGAAGCCGTGCCGGGCCGGGCCGAACAGCGGGCCGAGCAGGGTGCGCCCGGGGTCGGCGACGATCACCTCGGTGGCCGGGGCTCCGCCCTGCTCGGGCACCCGGCCGGCCGGTGCCGGGCGGCCGGTGCCCAGCCGGGCGGCCGCCGAGCGCCAGGCGCCGTACGCGGCGAGCGCGCCGACCACGGCGAGCCCGGTGCCGGTGACGGCGGTGACGGCGGAGGGCCGCAGCGAGCCGCCGTCCAGGAGCGCGGGCAGCCAGTCCGAGCGCAGGCCGACGATGCCGAAGCCCATGGTCGGCACGGCCAGCACCCACAGCGGCCAGCGCATCGCGGGCGGCTCGGCCGTGGCCGGGTCGGCCTCGTCGAGCTCGGGCGAGTACGGCGCGCCGGCCTCGTGGTCGGCCACGACGGTGCCCCGGTCGGCGGCGGGCAGCACCTGCGGTGCGGCCGCGGCGGCACCGGCCGGGCTGTGGAACGCGACCAGGAACAGCCGGGCCGCGTACGCGGCGGTGAGCAGCGCGGTGAGTCCGGCGGAGATCAGCACGATCCACCCGGCCGCCTGCGGCACCGCCGAGGCCGGGCCGAGGCCGTTGGTCAGCGCCTCGCCGTTGGCGGCGTGCTCGGCGGCGGTGAGCACCGTCTCCTTGCTGAAGAAGCCGGAGAACGGCGGCAGCCCGATCAGGGCGGCGAGCGCGATGCCCGTCGTCCAGTAGGCGTCGGGGACGCGTTTGCGCAGCCCGGGGATGCGGGACATCGCGGAGATCGAGTTGGTGTGCGCGGCGTGGATCACCACACCGGCGGCCAGGAACAGCAGTGCCTTGAACGCGCCGTGGGTGACCAGGTGGAAGATCGAGGCCTCGCGGTCACCGGAGGCCAGCGCGCCGGCCATGTAGCCGAGCTGGCCGACGGTGGAGTAGGCGAGCACCCGTTTGAGGTCGTCCTGGGCGAGCGCGCAGAGCGCCGAGCCGATCATCGTCACGGCGGCCATCACCGCGAGCACGACCAGCGCCGCGCCCGACAGCAGGAAGACCGGCAGCAGCCGGGCGACCAGGTAGATGCCGGCCGCGACCATGGTGGCGGCGTGGATCAGCGCGGAGACCGGGGTCGGGCCGGCCATCGCGTCCGGGAGCCAGGTGTGCAGCGGGAACTGCGCGCTCTTGCCGGCCACGCCGGCGAGCAGCAGCAGGGCGGTCAGCGTCGGGTGCCCGAGCCGGCCCTCCGACGCGGCCGCCAGCACGTCCGGGATGCGGAAGCTGCCGGCGTCCGCGCCGAGCAGGAAGATCCCGAACAGGAACGGCACGTCACCGAGCTTGGTGACCAGGAAGGCCTTCAGCGAGGCCGAGCGGGCGTCCGCCGTCTCCCAGTGGTGGCCGATCAGGAAGTACGAGCACAGGCCCATGACCTCCCAGCCGACCAGCAGCACGATCAGGTCGCCCGAGTAGACCACCAGGAACATCGCCGCGGTGAACAGCGAGACCAGCGCCGCGTAGGACGGGTAGCGCGGGTCCTCCTTGAGGTACGCGGTCGAGTAGACCTGGACGCAGGTGGCGACCAGTCCGACCAGCACCGAGATCAGCGAACTGAAGCCGTCCAGGTGGAGGGCGAGGGCGATGTCCGGGCCGCCGGTCGGGGTGAGCCGGGTGGCGGCGTCCAGGGTCTGGCCGGTGCCCAGCTGGAGGGCGACCACCAGGGCGAGCACCGCCGAGACGGCGACCGGGACGACGGCCAGCGGCCGGGCCAGCCCGGGCGCCTTCCGGCCGACGGCCAGGGTCGCGGCGGCGCCGAGCGCGGGCAGCGCCGGGACGAGTACGGGAAGGGCGAGGTTCATGCGGTGGCCCGGCCCTTCAGTGCCTCGGCTCCGACCGGCGCCCCGGTGTCGACCGGTGTCTCGGCGTCGACCGGCGTCTCCTCGACGGCGAACGCCTCGGCCGGGTCGCCGAGCGCGGTGGCCCGGTCGATGTCCGCGGTGCCCCGGGCCCGGAACAGCAGCAGGACGATGGCGAGCCCCAGTCCGATCTCGGCGGCGGCGACGGTGATGGTGAACAGGGTGAGCGCCTGCCCGGCGTGCAGCGAGTCGCGCAGCCAGGCGTCGAAGGCGACCAGGTTGAGGTTGACGGCGTTGAGCATCAGCTCGACGGACATCAGCACCAGGACGGCGTTGCGCCGGGCGAGCACGCCGTACACGCCGACGCTGAACAGCAGCGCGGCGAGGACGGCGGGGTAGGCGAGGTGCATCAGCCCTCCTGCTCAGAGGTTGACTGCTCGGAGGTCGACTGCTCGGAGGTCGACTGCTCGGAGGTCGCCGGAGCCGGCTTCGGCGCGGTCGCGGCGACCGTCCGGTTGGACCCGACCGGCCGCCCGGCGCGCAGCCGGCCCGCCCGGGGCGCCGGCACCCGCCGCTTGGAGCCGCGCGACAGCACGATCGCGCCGACCAGTGCCGCCAGCAGCAGCACGGACAGCGCCTCGAAGGGCAGCACCCAGTGCCGGAACAGGCTGGCCCCGGTGACGGCGGCCGAGCCGCCGCCCTGGCCGAGGTCGATCCAGGAGGTCCGGAAGGCGTCGACGACCAGCGTGACCAGGGTCCCGGCCGCGGCCAGCGCCACGACCAGGGCCACCCAGCGGTTCTTGGAATCGGCGTCCGGCGAGCGCCCGATCGGCGCCTTGGTGAGCATCAGCCCGAACAGCACCAGGACGACCACCGAGCCGAGGTAGATCAGCACCTGCACCCAGGCGATGAACTCGGCCGTGAGCAGCAGGAACTCCACCGCCAGCCCGCCGAGCGCGACCACCAGCCAGAGCGCGGCGTGCACCAGCTGCCTGGTGGTCACCGAGACCACGGCCGAGCCGAGCACGGCGATGCCGACCAGCAGGAAGACGATCTCCTGGCCGGTCGGGGACAGGAACGAACGGGCGGCCGGCTCCAGGGAGCCGGTCGCCGCGAGAAGCGTGGTGGCACCGGTCACGCGTCGTCACCCTTCTCGTCGGTGGCCGATTGCGCGGCCGCGGCCAGCTTGTCCGCCGCCTTGCGCGCGGTGGTGATCTCCTTGGGCTCCTCGGCCGCCGGGTCCAGCGCCGGCGGCGCGGGGACGGTCCACATCCACTCGCGGAGCTTGTCCCGCTCGTGGGTCAGCTCGTGGATGTCGGTCTCCGCGTACTCGAACTCCGGCGACCAGAACAGCGCGTCGAAGGGGCAGACCTCGATGCAGATCCCGCAGTACATGCAGAGCGAGAAGTCGATGGCGAAGCGGTCCAGCACGTTGCGGGTGCGGGCCCGGGCGTTCGGCTCGGCGGCCGGCAGCGTCTCCTTGTGGGAGTCGATGTAGATGCACCAGTCCGGGCACTCGCGCGCGCAGAGCATGCACACCGTGCAGTTCTCCTCCAGCAGCGCGATGACGCCGCGCGAGCGCGGCGGCAGCACCGGCTGCACGTCGGGGTACTGCGCGGTGACGCTCTTCCTCGTCATCGTCCGCAGCGTCACGGCCAGGCCCTTGGCGAGGCCGATACCGGGGAAGCTCATGAGATCGCCACCTTGATGATGCCGGTGAGGGCCAGCTGGACCAGCGCGAGCGGGATCAGCACCGTCCACGCGAAGCGCATCAGCTGGTCCTCGCGCAGACGCGGGTAGGTGACCCGCAGCCAGATGACCACGAAGGCCAGCGCGAAGGTCTTGAGGATCATCCAGAGCCAGCCGAGCTGGTCCGGCAGCGGTCCGTGCCAGCCGCCCAGGAAGAGCACCGCGGTCAGCGCGGACACCACCAGGATGCCCACGTACTCGGACAGCAGGAACAGGGCGAACCGCAGACCGGTGTACTCGGTGTACGCGCCGAAGATGATCTCCGAGTCGGCGATCGGCATGTCGAAGGGCGGGCGCTGGAGCTCGGCCAGACCGGCCGTGAAGAAGACGAACGCGCCGATGACCTGCCAGGGCAGCCAGTACCACTCCCAGGCGTCCACGATCCCGGGCAGCGACAGCGTGCCGGCGGCCATCGCCACCGAGGCCGCCGCCAGCACCATCGGCAGCTCGTACGACATCAGCTGCGCGGCCGTGCGCAGGCCTCCGAGCAGCGAGAACTTGTTCGCCGAGGCCCAGCCGGCCATCAGCTTGCCGATCACGCCGACGCCCATCACGGCCAGCACGAAGAACAGGCCCGCGTCGATCGCCTGGCCGACGAAGCCGTTCGGGCCGACCGGGATCGCCAGCAGCACGAAGAGGTGCGGCAGCAGCGAGACGGCGGGCGCCAGCTGGAAGATCCGGCGGTCCGCCCCGGCCGGGACGATGTCTTCCTTCTGCGCGAACTTCACGCCGTCCGCGACGAGCTGCGCCCAGCCGTGGAAGCCACCCGCGTACATCGGGCCGAGCCGGCCCTGCATGTGCGCCATGACCTTGTGCTCGGTCTGGCCGATGACCAGCGGGAAGACCAGGAAGACGACGAGGGTGGCGACGCAGCGCAGCACCGTGTCGAGCAGGTTCACGCGCCGTCTCCGTCCTGGTCGGCCGCTCCGGCCGAGGTCTCGTCCTTCTGCTCGCCCGGTTCGCCCGGTTCGCCCGGCTTCTCGCCCGAGGGCTTCTCGTCGTGGGCGGGCACCGGATTGTGCCAGGGCGCGTCGGAGGACCGGGGCGCGTCGGAGGACCGGGGCCGTACGGGAGCCGCGGGCTCGGCCGTCGGTTCGCCGGCCGTCTGACTGGCCGACCCCTCGGACACCGACCGGGTCCGCCGCGGCCGGTCCGCCCGCACCGGCGGTGCGCCCTCGGCGGCGGGAGCGGCGGGAGCCGCAGGAGCTTCGGGAGTGGCGGCGGCATCGGCGCCCGCCTGGCTCGCCGACCCCTCGGACACCGACCGGGTCCGCCGCGGCCGGTCCGCCCGCACCGGAGCGCCGCCCTCAGCGGCGGCAGCAGCACCGGCAGCGGCGGCACCGCCGGCCGCGCCCGCCCGGGGCGTCCGCGCCGCCGCGCCCGCCGCCCGCGCACCGCGCGCGGGCCGCTCGGCGACCGGCGGCAGGGTGCCCTTGAGCGGCCCCCACTCGTTCGGGTCCGGCACGCCGGCCGGCTGCATCTTGCGCCGGGCCGGCCCGCCGCCGTGATCGGACTCGCCCGGCTCCTTGGCGCCCGGCCAGTCCTTGGCGACCCGCGCCGCGAGCACGAACTCCTTGCGCAGCGGGTTCCCCTCGAAGCCGTCCGGCAGCAGCAGGGTGGCGAGGTAGGGGTGCCCGGGGAAGTCGATGCCGAACATCTCGTGGGTCTCGCGCTCGTGCCAGGCGGCACCGGCGTAGACGGCGACGGCGGTCGGCAGCGCCGCCCTGTCGCGCGGCACCCGGGTTCGCAGCGCGAGGTGTCGCACGCCCGGCGCCTCGACGGCGGCCAGGTGCGCGACCACGGAGAAGCCCTCGGCGAGCTCGTCGACGGCGCTCAGCCAGTCGAAGAAGCCCAGCCCCAGGACGTCCCGGGCGTTGGTGAGCGCCTCGATCCAGTTCTCGGCCGGGACGTCGACGGTGATCAGCCCGTACGCCTCGGCGCCGGTCGCCCACTCCCCGACCGACGCCGCGCACTGCTCGGCGGAAGTCACGAGACCCCTCCCTCGGTCGAAGAGCCGGCCGGCGCCCCGGTCGGGGATCCGGCCTCGGGAACGTCCCCGGAGCCCGTCCCGGTGCCGTGCGAGGGCCCGGTCACCAGCGGACGGCGCAGCGCCGACGCGGGCGCCGCGTAGCGGTCCGGCAGGGACTCGGCGGCGATCTTCTCCTGGAGCTTGAGGATGCCCTGGAGCAGCGCCTCCGGCCGCGGCGGGCAGCCGGGTACGTAGACGTCCACCGGGATGATCTGGTCCACGCCCTTGGTGACCGAGTAGGAGTCCCAGTACGGGCCGCCGGAGTTGGAGCAGGCGCCGAAGGAGATGACGTACTTCGGCTCCGGCATCTGCTCGTAGAGGCGCTTGACGGCGGGCGCCATCTTGTCGGTCACCGTCCCGGAGACGATCATCAGATCAGCCTGCCGGGGTCCGGGCGCGAACGGGATGACACCCATCCGGATGAAGTCGTGCTTGGCCATGGACGCGGCGATGAACTCGATCGCGCAGCAGGCCAGGCCGAAGTTGAAGCACCAGAGGCTGTAGCGGCGGCCCCAGTTGAGCACCACCTTGACCGGGTCCGGCGCGAGCCGGGCCAGCGGGCCGATGCCGCGGCGCTCGACGGCGCCGGGGCGCGCGGGGTCCGGCAGGCCGAGCGGAACGGGACCGCCCTCGGCGCCGCCGTGCGAGTGGGAGTGCGTCACGTCCATTCCAGAACGCCCTTCTTCCAGGCGTAGAGCAGCCCGACCGCGAGGAAGCCGATGAACAGGAACATCTCGATCAGGGTTCCGGCGCCGTACCCGGCGGTGGCGAAGACGGTCGCCCAGGGGAACAGGTAGATCGCGTCCACCGCGAAGATCACGTACAGGAAGGCGTACACGTAGTAGCGGATCTGGGTGTGCGCCCAGTCCTCGCCCACCGGGTCCACTCCGCACTCGTACGTGAGGAGCTTCTCGGGCGAGTACACCACGGGTCGCAGCAGCCGGTTGGCGGTGAACGCCACGG
The DNA here is from genome assembly GCF_044757675.1 of Kitasatospora sp. NPDC091257. Classification (NCBI taxonomy): domain Bacteria; kingdom Bacillati; phylum Actinomycetota; class Actinomycetes; order Kitasatosporales; family Streptomycetaceae; genus Kitasatospora; species Kitasatospora sp. NPDC091257. Next base: position 305 of record NZ_JBIVVI010000181.1, on the reverse strand, counting down.
CGACGAAGAGCACCCCGACGACGGCCAGCAGACCCATCGCGGCGTACGCGTCGAAGTAGCCGCTGCCGACCGCCGGGTCGGCCGCGACGGCAGCCGCGTGCTTCCCCTCCATGCCTTCGCCTCCACCTCGACCGAGAACCCGCCCTAAGGACAGTTCTACGACGTTTACTCTCACGGGCCTAACGATGGCCAAAGCGTGAGTCTAAGGGGACCGCTCCGCTCCGCCCGAAACCTGCTCGGTCCGCAAGACGGCCGGTGGACACCGTGGCGGACCGCCGGCGACCGGGCCCGGGGGTGGGGTTAAC
>NZ_JBIVVI010000180.1:0-10210 GCF_044757675.1 Kitasatospora sp. NPDC091257 | reverse complement strand
GGGGACTGGCCGGGGGACCTGCTGCACAAGGGCGTCGAGGGGCTGCTGGCCGAGGCCATGGTGCTCACCCTCGCCACCGCGGGGCACGAGCACGGCCCGCACGCCAACCTGGCCTTCTTCGCGTACGACGACGACCTCGTCCTCTACTTCGTCAGCGAGCGCTCCACCCGGCACAGCCACCACCTGGCCGAGGAGGCCCGGGCCGCCGCCACCGTCTTCCTGCCGCCGCCGGTCTTCGGCGAGCAGCTGCGCGGCCTCCAGCTGACCGGCAGCGCGGGCGAGGCCTGGGGGCGGCAGGCCGAGGCGGCACTGGCCGCCTACCAGGGGCGCTATCCGGCCTTCGCGCGGGACGAGGAGGCCCGGCGGCAGTTCCTGACCGGCGGCGGGGCGGCGGCGCTGTACCGGTTCCAGGTGGAGGAGCTGACGGCGGTGGACGAGCCGAACTTCGGCCGGCGCAACTACCTGCGGGCGCGGGTGGTGCGGCCGTAGCCGCCCCGGTCGTCCCGGCGGGCCCGGACGCCCCGGCGGCTGCGACCGCCGGGGCCGTGGGCGCCACCTCCGAGTGGCCGTCGGGTTGTCTGTACAACTTCCCAGGTGGTTCATCTGCGGGACGGCAGTCCGACGCCCCTCGGACACCCGGGCGCATCAGCCTGGACGCATGAGAGTCATCGTCGTAGGAGCAGGCGTGCTCGGCAGCATGCACGCCTGGCAGGCCGTCGAGCGCGGCCACGAGGTCGTCCACCTGGAGCGCGAGACCGAGGCCCGCGGCGCCTCGGTGCGCAACTTCGGCCTGGTCTGGGTCAGCGGCCGGGCGCAGGGCGAGGAACTGGACACCGCGCTGCGGGCCCGCGAACTGTGGGAGTCCATCGGCGCCCGCGTCCCGGACCTCGGCTTCCGGGCGAACGGGTCGCTCACCGCGATCCGCACCGAGGCCGAACTGGCCGTCGCCGAGCAGGCCCTGACCCTGCCGGACGCCGCCGCCCGCGGCTACCGGCTGCTCGACCCGGACGAGACCCGCGCCGTCAACCCGGCCCTGCGCGGCAAGCTGCTCGGTGCCCTGTGGTGCGAGCGCGACGCCGCCGTCGAGCCCCGCACCGCCCAGCGCGCGCTGCGCGGCCACCTGGAGTCCACCGGCCGGTACACCTTCCTGCCCGGGCGCGAGGTGCGCGAGGTGGTCGGCGAGAACGCCGTCCGCGACGACCACGGCGACGTCCACACCGGCGACCTGGTGATCCTCTGCACCGGAGCCTGGCTCGGCGGCCTGGTCCGCGAACTCGCCCCCGCCCTGCCGGTCCGCCGGGTCCGCCTCCAGATGATGCAGACCGACCCGCTCGGCGAGACCCTGACCACCTCCGTCGCCGACGGCGACAGCTTCCGCTACTACCCGGCCTTCGCCGGCACCGCCCTGGATCGGCTGCGCGAGACCCAGCCCCAGCCGCCGGTCGCCGCCGAACACAGGATGCAGCTGCTGATGGTCCAGCGCCGCGACGGCGGCCTGACCGTCGGCGACACCCACGAGTACGACCAGCCGTTCGGCTTCGACGTCGTCGAGGACCCGTACGACCACCTGGCCGGCGTGGTCGAGGAACTGCTCGGCCGCCCGATGCCGCGGATCCGCCGCCGCTGGGCCGGGGTGTACGCCCAGTGCGTCGACACCACCCGGGTCGTCCACCGCGAGCGCGTGCGCGACGGCGTCTGGCTGGTCACCGGCCCCGGTGGCCGCGGCATGACCTGCTCGCCCGCCATCGCCGAGACCACCGCCCAACTCGCCAACCTGTAAGGAACCTTGTTGTGACCACCGATATCCGCCTGGTCGTGCTCGACATGGCCGGCACCACCGTCGCCGACGACGGCCTGGTCGAGCAGGCCTTCACCGCGGCCGCCGCGTCGCTCGGCGTCGAGGCCGGCAGCCCGGCGTTCGACCCGATGCTGGCCCACGTCCGGGCCACCATGGGCGAGTCCAAGATCTCCGTCTTCCGGCACCTGTTCGGCGAGGAGGAGAAGGCCCAGCGGGCCAACGCCGCCTTCGAGGCCGCCTACGACGACCTGGTCGACGCCGGCCACTGCGCCGCCCTGCCCGGTGCCGCCGAGGCCATCGCCGAACTGCGCGGCCGGGGCCGCAAGGTGGTCCTCACCACCGGCTTCTCCCGGACCACCCAGGACCGCATCCTGGACGCCCTGGGCTGGCGGTCCGTCGCCGACCTGACCCTCTGCCCCGCCGAGGCGGGCCGCGGCCGCCCGTACCCCGACCTGGTGCTCACCGCGCTGCTGCGCACCGGCACCGACTCGGTCCGCCGGATCGCCGTCGCCGGCGACACCGGCTACGACATGCTGACCGGCACCCGGGCCGGCGCCCCGGTCGTCGCCGGCGTCCTCACCGGCGCCCACGACGAGGCCCGCCTGCGGGCCGACGGCGCGACCCACGTCCTCGGCTCGATCGCCGAACTGCCCGCCCTGCTGGGCTGATCCGGCACCCCGCCCCGGGCCCGGCCCGGGGCGGCGACCGGCCGGCTCGGACGGTCGACGGCTCAGACGGTCGACGGCCCGGGCCGTCGCACCGACCAGAGCACGGCGCCGTCGATCAGGACGTTGCAGCCGACGAACAGCAGCAGGTAGGCGGGGGAGTCGACCTCGCCGGGGAGCTTGGGGGCGACCCGCCCGGCCGGGTCCATCCGGACGGTGACCACGTCGCCGCGCTTGAACAGCGCGTCGCGCTCCTCCAGCGGGCCGCCCGGGACCTCGTCGTTCAGCTCCGTGGCGGCCAGGGTGTACGCCCGCCCGGTGCCGTGGAGCGAGTCGGTGACCTTCTCGTCGACCACCACGGCCCGCACCGTCCGGCCCGAACCCAGGATCAGGTTGGTCCAGGCGGCGGAACCCGCGAGGTACGCGACGAAGGCGACCGCGCAGATGCCCGCGCTCCAGCCGAACATCCTCTTCTGGAACGCGGGGTTGGTGTCGGCGTCGCGGCGCAGGGCGAACGCGATCAGCATCACCAGGGGGTAGCCGAACCCGACCACGGTGGCGAGGAACGAGTTGACGTAGACGTCCAGCGCGATGACGGCGACGAGCATGGCGGTGGAGAGCGCGATGAGCGCCACCGCGCCCCCGAGCCGGCGCGGGCCGCTTCGGGTCTCCTGGTCGGGCGGAGCGACTGTCATCCGAAGGCCTTCCGGACGTTGTCCCACTGGTCGGGCGGCACGGTGTCGCGGCTCTCGTCCCGGGGCGGGTGGAAGGAGATGCCCCGGTACGCGGCGGCGACCAGCGGCAGCCACTCGTCCCAGTGGTCGACGTCCTCGGTGGTGAAGACGGCGGCGACCACGTACGGGCTCCACGGGTGCGGGATCAGCAGTTCGAGCTGGCGGACCGTGCTGACGGCCGACTCCGGTACGCCGAAGACCGCGCCGGGCACCGGGACGGTCAGCTCGCGGGCGGCCAGGGCGGCGCGGCCGAGCGGCAGGTCCACCACGCCGACGTCGGCGTCCGGCCAGGCCTCGGCCAGCTCCGTGGCGACCCGCGCGGGGTAGCTGCCCGGCGCGCCGAGGTCCTGCGGGCGGAGGAAGACGGAGAACACGCCGTGGATCGGACCGCCGTCCCCGGCCCGGACCAGGCAGCCGGACACGTGGACGGCGCCCTCCCGCAGCTGGGCCTGGAGCGCGGTCTCGGAGGCGATCACGGCGGCGAGCTTCTGCTCGGCCCCGGCGTCGGGGAAGAGCGCGTCCAACTGCTCCGCGGCCCGGGCCATCCGGTCGCCGGGGTCCTCGTCCAGGTCGACGGCGGTGAAGCCCGCGGGCAGGTCGAGCCAGAGCGGCGGGGCGGCGGCCCCCGGGGTCTCAACGGCCATAGCCGGCCGCCCATCCGCCCATGCCGAGCAGGTTGCCGACGGTGGACACGCTGCCGATGATGACGTTGGCCTTGCCGCCGCCGGCCGCCATGCCCGCCGAGCCGATGACGCTGTTGCCGCCGGTGGTGTAGTTGACCGCACTGGCGAGGTTGTCGCTCGGGTTGTCCTGGGTGAGCGCGTACGCGGTCGGGGCGTTGAGCCCGGCGGTGGTGGCGGCCTGGACGCCGTCGGAGACGTTCATCGCGGTGGCCTTGGACACGCCGAGCTTGATGGCCGGCTTCTCGATCGCCGTGGTGAAGATCGGGTTGGCCGGGTCGATCCCCCGGGCGGCGGTCCGGACCTCGGTGGACCCGGCGGAGACCGCGCCGCGCACGCCCGCACCGGCGGCGCGGGCCTCCCGGACGGCGGTCACGCCCTTGGCCGCGACGCCCACGCCGGGGATCGCGCCGAGGACGTCGCCGCCCAGGGTCAGCCAGTTGCCGATGTTCTTCTGCGGCGGCCACAGCTGGCCCTTGGCGGCGTACTGGGTCGCGTGCGCGCCCGCGGCGGCGGCGCTCAGCAGGAGCGCCGGCAGCGCGAAGGCGGGGAAGAAGATCGCCGCGACGCCGCAGACGCCGGCCGCGACGGTCAGCAGGTCCGCGCCGTGGTTCTTGAACCAGTCGCCGACCTTGCTGAGCCAGCCGGGCTCCGGCGGGGCCTTGCTGTCGGCGGCCTTGCGGACGGCCTCGGCCGTCTTCTTCGCGTCCGACTGGTGGGTCCCGGCGAGCTCGTGGGCCTGCTTCTGGAGGCCGGCCAGCTCGTTGGAGGCGCTGGTGAGCAGGCCGGCGGCCGAGTCGAGGTGGCTCTTCGCCGTGTTGTAGCGCTGTTCGGCGGCGGCGAGGCTCGCGTCGTCGGAGTAGTAGCGGCCGGCCAGTTGGAGATCGGGGGCGGCGGCCGCGGCGCTGTGCGCCCGGTCCGCTTCGTCCTTCTTCTTCTTGGCGGCGACCGCGGAGGCGGCCAACTCGGCAGCCTTGGGCTGGTGTTCGGTCAGCGCCTTGTACCAGACGTCGAGCGCCGTGTAGGCCGCGGTGATCGAGTCGGCGGCGTCCTGGAGGTAACCGGGGAGCTTGTCGAACTGCTTGGCGAACTGCTTGGCCGCCTCGCCCGTCCACTCGCCCTGGTTGTCGGAGATCTGGGAGAGCGTGGTGTGCACGCCGGTGAGGTGCTGGCCCACCCGGCGCAGGCCGGCGCTGAGCGCGGTGACGGCGGCGGAGTCGCCGGGGGTGGGGTTGAAGCCGAGGCCGGACCAGTCGGGCGCCGGCGGCGTCGGGGCGCTCACGACTGCCCCGCCGGGGTGAGGACCTTGACGATGCTCTGCTCGGTGCCGTCGTAGTTCTTCTGTACCTGCTCCAGGCCCTCGTCCAGGACCTTGACGCACTCGCGGACCTTCTTCAGGCCGAACTGCCACTTGTCCTTGAAGTGCCCGCAGGCCTCGTCCAGGAAGTCGAAGCCGGTGCCGGTGTGGCCGGCCGCTTCGAAGGCCTTGAGCCCCTGTTCGAGTTCGTCGCCGCAGCCTTTGAGATCCTGGGCCAGCTTGGCGAGGAATTCGGTACTGACTTTGAAGTCGGACACTTTCGCCCCCCGATGCGTCGTTTGTCGGACCGGGCGAGCATAGCCCCGACCAGTGCGCCGATGATCGCCCGCGCCGGGGTCCGGGGGAGGATGTTTGCGGGACCTTTACGGGCCGTCGACGCCTTCTTGACGTCGGCGGCCCGGCCCGGAGGGACGTGCGAGGGTCGGTCTCAGCGGCGCCAGAAGCCGCGCTTCTTCGGGGTGACGAGCTGCACCACGGCCGTGACGAACAGTTCGGCGACGGGCGAGGGCCCCGGGCCGTGGTTGAGGTGGCTCTCGGCGGTCCACTCGCCGAGGACGGTGCCCGGGCTGCCGTCGAAGGGGCTGAACGCGTGCTCCAAGGTCACGTAGCGCACCGACCTGGAACCCTGGGGCTGGACGGCGGCGACGAAGTGGGCCTCGGTGGCGCCGACCGCGGTGGGCAGGGTGACCAGCAGCATGTGGTGGCCGTCGACCGACAGGTGCCGGCAGTCGAGGCCGTGGTGGGGCAGGCGGTCCTCGGGCGGCAGGGCGGCGCCGAGGTCGTCCCAGATCTGGGTGACGACGGGCAGCAGGCTGCCGCCGTCCGGGGTCGGGGTGGCCACGCGCGGGCCGAACTCCAGTACCTGGCGGGCGAGTTCGCGGTGGACGAAGCGGTAGTGATGGGGTCGGGGGTCCGTCATGGGGGACACCGTAGCGAAGGCTTCGGGGCGAGAGGTCGGCACGTCCGACGGCCCGCCCCGACAGGGTGGTTGACCAGCGTCTTCGGAAATTGACGAACCGTCAGAACGGCGTCAGGAGTGTCCGCCCTTGAGGTTGAGCACGACCACCCCGACGATCACCAGCGCTATGCCCAGCCACTGGAGCCGCCCGAGCGACTCGCCGAAGGCGACCACGCCGATCCCGGCGACCGCCGCGGTGCCGGCCCCGGACCAGACCGCGTAGGCGACCGAGACCGGTATGTGCTTGAGCGCGCGGCCGAGCAGCACGAAGGAGAGCGCGTAGCCGAGGCCGACGCCGAGGCTCGGCCAGAGCCGGGTGAACCCCTCGGTGAGCTTGAGGCAGCTGGTGGCGCAGACCTCGCTGACGATGGCGAGGGCGAGCAGGAGATAGGGCATGTCAGGGTCGAACCGCGCCGGGACCGGCGAGCTTCCCGAGCAGGGCGAGGTCGGCCTGCTCCAGGCTGGCGAGCAGGGTGATCCGCTCGCCCCGGGGCATCGGCACCGCGGTGGACGGCACGGCGAGCACGGCGCAGCCGGCCGCGGTGGCGGAGGCGACCCCGGTCGGGGTGTCCTCGACGGCGAGGCAGGCCGCCGGGTCCAGGCCGAGCCGCTCGGCGGCGGCGAGGTACGGGTCGGGCGCGGGCTTGGTGCGCTCGGTGTCCTCGGCGGCCAGGGTGACGGCGAACCAGTCCCGGCCGATGGCGGACAGCACCAGGTCCACCACCCGGCGCGGGGAGGCGGAGACCAGCGCGGTGGGCACCCGGGCGTCGCGCAGCGAGGCCAGCAGGGCGAGCGCGCCGGGGCGCGGAACCGTCTCGGCGGCGACCTTGCCGGCGAAGGACTCGCCGAGCCGGGCGGCGAGTTCGGCCTCGCCGAGCGTGGTGCCGCTGACCCTGTGCAGGTGGGCGGCGGTGTGCTCGATGGCCTGGCCGAGCACCTCGGGGGCGTCCTGGTCGGTGAGCGGGCGGTTCAGTTCCTCGGCGAGTTCGGCGGCGGCCTGCCACCACAGCTGCTCGGTGTCCACCAGGGTGCCGTCCATGTCGAAGAGGACGGCGGCGGGCAGGACGACGGCGGGCAGCGCGGCGGCGGGCGGGGCGGAGTTCTCGGGCAGGACGGAGTCGGGCAGGGCGGAGTCAGGCATGGCGGTACCTTCGGTGGTTCTTCGGTGCTCCGGTGGACGGAGCAGGGAGGTACGAGGTTCTCAGGCGGTGCGGCGGTCCACCAGCACCGGGCGCTCCGGCAGGGTGAGCGCGGCCCGGGCGCCGGCCGGCAGGGCGGCGGCGGCCTCGGTGGGCAGGTCGGCCTTGACCTCGGTGCCGTCGTCCAGGCGGACGGTGAGCCGGGTGACGGCGCCCAGGAAGGAGGCGGTGACCACCAGCGCGGGGCCGTCCTCGGCCGGGGTCAGGGTGACGTTCTCCGGGCGCACCAGCACTTGGAGCTCGCCGTCGGCCGGGATCGCGCCGTCCACCGCGTGCCGGCGGCCGAGCACCTCGACGCCGTCCGAGGTGCGGGTGCACGGGATGCGGCTCATGGTGCCGACGAACTCGGCGACGAAGGCGGTGGCCGGCCGGCTGTACAGCTCGGACGGGACGGCGCACTGCTCCAGCCTGCCGGCCCGCAGCACCGCGACCCGGTCGGCCATCGACAGCGCCTCCTCCTGGTCGTGGGTGACGAACAGGGTGGTGATGCCCAGCTCCTGCTGGAGGCGGCGGATCTCGTCGCGCAGCTGGAGGCGGACCTTGGCGTCCAGCGCGGACAGCGGCTCGTCCAGCAGCAGGACGCGCGGCTGGAGGGCGAGCGCGCGGGCGAGCGCGATGCGCTGCTGCTGGCCGCCGGACATCTGGTGCGGGTAGTGGTCGGCGCGGTGCGGCAGGCCGACCAGCTCCAGCAGCTCCTGGGCCCGCTTGCGGCGTTCGGCCTTGCCGGTGCCGCGCATCCGCAGCCCGAAGGCGACGTTGTCCAGGGCGGTCAGGTGCGGGAAGAGGCTGTACGACTGGAACACCATGCCCGCGTCGCGCTTGTGCGCGGGGATCGCGGTGATGTCCCGGCCGTCGACCAGCACCTCGCCGGAGTCGTGCTGCTCGAAGCCGGCCAGGATGCGCAGCGCGGTGGTCTTGCCGCAGCCGGACGGGCCGAGCAGGGCGATCAGCTCGCCCGGGTGGACGGTCAGGTCCAGGCCGTCGAGGGCGGTGGTGGTGCCGAACGCGCGGCGCAGGGAGCGGAATTCGACGGTGGCGCTGCCGGGGGAGAGCGAGACGCCGTTGGCGATGGCGGTGGCCGTGGTCATGACTGGTGACTCCGGGGGGTTTCAGGAGGTGGCGGTCTTGGCGCGGCGCTCGCGCCCGGCGGTGGCCAGCAGGAGCAGCAGCAGCCAGGTGAGCAGCAGGCTCAGGATGGAGACCGCGACCGACATGTGGGCCTGGCTGTTGCCGACCGAGTAGATCCAGACCGGGAAGGGCTGGAAGCCGAGGATCGAGGCGGTGGTGAACTCGCCGAGGACCAGGGCCAGGGTGAGGAAGGAGGCGTTCAGCAGGGCCCCGCGCAGGTTGGGCAGGACCACGGTGAACACCGCGCGCGGCCAGCTCGCGCCGCAGTTGCGGGCGGCCTCGACCAGGGTGCGCACGTCCATCGAGCGCAGGCCGGCGTCCAGGGCGCGGTAGGCGAGCGGCAGGGCCATCAGCACGTAGGCGATGACCAGCACCAGCGGGAAGTCCGGGTCCTGGACGAACACGAAGGTCTGGAAGAACGGGGTGTCCATCAGGTAGTCCGGGCCCCAGCGCAGCACGCCGATGAGGCCGGCGGTCAGGGCGACCGGCGGGACGACCAGCGGCAGGGTGCAGAGCACGTCGATGACCGGGCGCAGCTTCGGCGAGCCGAGCCGGACGGCGATCAGCGCCGGGACGAGCAGGAGCAGCAGCACCACGACGGTGACCACGGCGAGGCCGAGGGTCAGCCAGAGGCTGTCCAGGAAGCCGGGGGCGGAGAGCAGTCCGGTGTAGGCGGAGAAGGAGATGCCCTTGGGCTCGTCGATCGAGAACCAGAAGGAGGCCGCGAGCGGCACGACGAAGTAGACGCCGGCGAGCAGCAGCACGGCACCGCGCCACCAGCGCACGTCGCGTCGGCCGGGGCGGGCGGGGGTGGTCAGCTGAGCCATCGGGCGCTCCGGCGCTGGAGGGGGAGGTACACGGCCATCACCAGGACGGCCACGACGATCATGTTGAGGCTGAGGGCGAGGGCGAGGTTGCCCTGGCCGACCAGCACGTTGCCGGAGAGCGCGTCCGCGATCGAGCGGCTGACCAGCGGGACGGTCGCGCCGACCATGGCGGCGGCCGTCGCGTAGGCGGCGAAGGCGCTGCCGAAGAGCAGCACGAAGCCGCCGAGCAGGGAGGGCAGCAGGATCGGCAGGGCGACGTGGAGCCAGTACTGGACGGTGGTGGCCCGGTTGTTCTGGGCCGCCTCGCGCCACTGGGTCCGCAGGCCGTCCAGGGCCGGGGTGATGGTGAGCACCATCAGCGGGACGAGGAAGTACAGGTAGACGACCGTCAGGCCGGTGAAGGAGTACAGCGACCAGCCGTGGTCGGTGAGGTGCAGCAGCCTGGTGATCTCGCCGGCGTTGCCGAGGGTGGCGACGAACGCGAAGGCGAGCGGCAGGCCGCCGAAGTTGGCGAGCACGCCGGAGGCGGTGAGCACCGCCTGGCGCAGCCAGCCGCGCCGGGAGGTGACGACGGCCTGGGCGAGCGGTACGCCGAGCACGGTGGCGAGCAGCGCGGTCAGCGCGGAGAGCTTGAGGCTGCTCAGCATGGCCGTCCGGTAGCCGCCCTGCACGGAGGCCGTCAGGTTGTCGAAGGTGAACTGCCCGGCGCCGCTCTCCGCGTCGCTGGAGGTGGTGAACGCGCCGATCACGATGGCGACGCAGGGAAGTCCGAAGCCGATCAGGAAGAACAGCAGCAGCGGCACGGTGGCCAGCCAGGACGCGCCGCGGAGGCGGGCGAGCGGCCGGCGCCGCGGGGCGGGGGCGGTGCTCGTGGGGGAGGTGGTCGTGGCGGTGGCGGACGCC
>NZ_JBIVVI010000179.1:0-10214 GCF_044757675.1 Kitasatospora sp. NPDC091257 | reverse complement strand
CGACCGGCTGCTGGCCGTCACCACCATCGGCTTCGACATCGCCGGACTCGAACTGCACCTTCCGCTGGTGTCCGGCGCCGCCGTGGTCCTCACCGCCCGGGCCGAGGTCTCCAGCGCGTCCGTCCGGCCCGGCGGAGTGGCCCGCTCCATCCGGACGACCAGCGGCAGCACGTACTGCGGCCGCTCGTCGCGGTCCTCGCGGTCCTCTCGCTCCGGGGCCTCGCCGGGGTCGGCCGCAGGGGCCGGGGGCTCGGAGACCGGAGCCGGAGGAACCACAGCCGGAGTCGGAGCAGTGGGGGTCGAAGCAGTGGAGGTCGGGGCAGTGGGGGTCGGGGCATCGGAAGGATCAGTCACCCGTCCAGGATGCCAGCCCCACTCCGGACGACTCGGCCCGGCCCGACCGCCGCAGCGTCCACCTCCGCGCTCACCGCAGCCGCTGCCGCAGCTCGTCCACCGCCGTCCGGATGCTCGCGCTGTACGCGTCCTCCGGCAGCGCGTCCAGACTGCGCACGGCGCGTTCGAGCTGCTCACGGGCGAGGTCCGGCTCGCCGAGCTTGAGGTGGTCCGAGGCCAGGTTGAGGTGCAACGAGGGGTAGAAGGCGCGCACCTGGAGGGCCGACTCGTACGTCCGGGCACGCTCGGCGCTCAGCGAGTCGGCGGCGGCCAGGGCCCGCCGGTCCCACGCCAGCTCCGCGCGCGGGTCGTCCTGCAGGTCGGCCAGGTAGTGGGCGACGAGGCAGCGGTGGAAGACGTCCCGTTCCCCCAGCGCCTCCCAGAGCGCCTCGAAGCCGGCCCGGGCCTCGGCCGTCCGGCCGCGCTGCGCCGCCCTTGCCCCGTCCAGCCCGAGCGCGATCCGGGCCAGTGCCGGTTCGTCCTCATCGCCCGGCTCATGGCCCGGCTCGCCGCCCGTCCCTTCGCCCCCTTCGGGACCACCCGGATCGTCGGGACCGTCGAGATCGAGAGGATCGTCGGGGGACGGACCTCGCATGCCACGCACATCGGACATGCCCGCAGCCTAACCACCCACCCATCGGACCGCCCGGCCCGAGCGACAGCCACGGAACCGGCGGCCGACACCCTGCGCCCGACGTCCAACGCCTCGACGTCCGATGCGCCGGCGTCCAATGCGCCGGTGTCCGACGCCCCGGTGTCCGACGCCCCGGTGCCCGACGCCCGCCCTACGGCGCAGCGCCCCGTCAGCGCCGGTAGCCGCGCTGCGGGTCCCGCTCCTCGGCGTCCTCGTACATCAGGAACCAGCCCTCCGGGTGGGTGGCCGCCAGCAGCACCTCCGTGCGCTGCTCCGCCCCCAGCTCCGGATCGCCGTCGTCCGGCCCGTAGACCCCGAACAGTTCGTCGTGGCAGCCGTCCCAGTCGTAGTCGTACAGGTCGGCCGGGAGGTCGCCCATCATGTCCGCCACCGACTCGGGCTGGGCGCCGAGCAGCGTCCGGGCGTCCACCAGGGCCATCCGCAGCGCCACGTCCTCGGCCAGGCAGCGTGGCAGCGGCCACTCGCCGAGCGCGAGGTCGTCGGCGAGGTCGTCGAAGGCCCGGGCCATCGCGCGGCGCCAGCTCCGGTGCATCCGCCAGGTGCGTTCGGGGAGCCGGGCGAAGACCGTCCAGTCCGCGTCCTCGCCGTCGACGATCGCCTCGTCCCCGTGCTCGTCGAAGTCGTCGTACGCGGCGTCGGCCAGGCCTATCAGCTGGGCGTGGAGCAGGCAGGCGGTGCGCGGGGTGAGCGTCCAGTCCGCGCCCGCGCCACCGTCCTCCTCGTCGCCCTCCAGCGGGAACAGGTCGGCGAAGTCCGGTGTGAAGTCCTCCGTGACGCTGATCTCCAGCGTCCCGCCCATCGCCTCGACCCCGGGGATGGCGGCCACCAGCCGGTCCGGATGCAGCAGCGCGCCGAGCGCCGCGTTGGCGTCCTCGGCGACCTCGCGCAGCAGTTCGCGACGCTGGCCGGCCGGGTCGATGCCGTCGAAGTCCAGCTCCTCGACGGCCCTGATCGCGGCCGCGCGCAGGGCCGGCCAGTCGGTGATCCGCAGGCCCAGCACCACCGTCGCCTCGATCTCCTGCGCGCCGGAGTCCTCCGCCGCGCCCGGCCCCTGTGGATGATCGCTTCGCTCGCCCATGGGGCTAACGGTACGGCCTTTCGGCCCCCCGATCACCGGTCCGGACCAGCTTCCGGAAGCGTTCTCGGCCACCGCCCGGCCACGCCTCGGTCACTCGGACGCAGGAACTGGCAGGATGCGTCCCATGGCTGACATCAACGAGTACGGCGGCGGGCAGGGCCCGAACGCCGACGTCCTGGTCGTGACCACCAACGACATCCCCGGCTTCCGGGTCGACCACGTGATCGGCGAGGTCTTCGGGCTGACCGTGCGCAGCCGCCACCTCGGGAGCCAGATCGGTGCCGGTCTGAAGTCGCTGATCGGCGGCGAGCTGCGCGGTCTGACGAAGACCCTGGTCGAGAGCCGCAACGAGGCCATGCAGCGGCTGGTCGAGCAGACCAAGGCGCGCGGCGGCAACGCCGTCCTGATGATGCGCTTCGACGTCACGGAGGCGGCCGACATCGGCACCGAGGTCTGCGCCTACGGCACCGCCGCGGTCATCTCCCCGCTCTCCTGACGCTCCTCAGCGCCTGCTCCTGCTCCTCCACATCCGCGCCTTCGCACCTCCGCGCCTTCGCGCCTCCGCCCGCGCACTCCCGTTCGCGACCACCGTTCGCTCCTCCACGGACGCCGGCGGAGCCCCGGCGGGACGACGGGAACAGCCGTCGACCCCCTGATGTTTCAGCGGCGTGACTGTTTACGGTGCAACGAACAGCGTTCCGGAACGCGTGGACGTCCTGGTGGTGGGTGCCGGGCAGGCAGGCCTTTCCGCCGCCTACCACCTGGGCCGCCGCGGTTTCGCCCCGTACCGGGCGGGCGTCGACGGCGGTTTCGTCGTCCTCGACGCCAACGCCGTCCCCGGGGGCGCCTGGGCGCACCGCTCGCCGTCCCTGCGGATGGCCACCGTGCACGGCGTCCACGACCTCCCCGACGCCGAACTCCCGCCGCCGGACCCCGGGGCCCCCGCGCGCGAGGTGGTGCCGGAGTACTTCGCAGCGTACGAGGTACGGCACGCGCTCCCGGTCGTACGCCCGGTCACGGTGCGTGCCGTTCGCGCCGAGTCCGAACGACCGGACGCCCGGCTGCTGGTCGAGACCGACCACGGTGTCTGGTCCACCCGCGCACTGATCAACGCCACCGGCACCTGGACCCGGCCCTTCCTCCCGCACTACCCCGGTCACTTCGCGGGCCGCCAGCTGCACTACGCCGAGTACCGCGGTCCCGAGGAGTTCGCGGGCCGGCGCGTGCTGGTGGTCGGTGGTGGCGCCTCGGCCGTGCAGGTGCTGTCGGAGGTCGCCGCCGTCGGCGAGACGGTGTGGGTCACCCGCGCCGAACCCCTGTACCACGACGGACCGTTCACCCCGGAGTACGGGCGCGCGGTGGTCGCCAAGGTCGAGGAGCGGGTCCGGCAGGGCCTGCCGGTGCGCAGCGTGGTCAGCGTGACCGGGCTCGGCCCGTCCGTCGCCCTCCGGCGTGCCCAGGAGCTGGGCGTGCTGCGCCGCCGCCCGATGTTCGACCGCCTGACCGAGCACGGGGTCGCCTGGGGCCACGAGGAGCTGGCGGTGGACGCGATCGTCTGGGCCACCGGCTTCCGGCCCGAGGTCGGGCACCTCGCCCCGCTCGGGCTGCGCTCCCCCGGCGGCGGGATCGCCCTCACCGGCACCCGCGCCACTGCCGACCCGCGCGTCCACCTGGTCGGCTACGGTCCGTCCGCCAGTACCGTCGGCGCCAACCGGGCCGGCCGCGCGGCCGTCAACGACCTGGTCAAGCTGCTCGGGGACCCGGCGCTCGCGGACCGGACCGCGGAGCCCGCCGCCGTCTGAGCTCGCTCAGCGGTCGTAGTCGACGGTCACCCGGTCGGTGAGCGGGCGGGCCTGGCAGGTCAGGACGTACCCGGCGGCCAGCTCCTTCTCCTCCAGGGCGAAGTTGCGGCGCATCTCCACCTCGCCCTCGGTGACCAGGGCGCGGCAGGTGCCGCAGACTCCGCCCTTGCAGGCGAACGGCAGGTCGGGCCGGGAGCGCTGGGCGCCGTCCAGGATCGAGCGGTCGCGCGGGAGGCAGAGCGTGCTGCCGCGGCCGTCGAGCACGACGGTCACCTCGCTCTGCGGGCCCGACCCGCCGTCGGCCGAGGCGTCCGTCCGTTCCCAGTCCTCGTCGCGCTCCGGGAGCGGCTCGTCCTCGGCGTGGAACAGCTCCTGGTGCACCCGCTCGCCCGGCACGTCCAGTTCGGCGAGCAGGTCCTTGGCCCCGGTCACCATGCCGAACGGGCCGCACAGCCACCAGTGCCCGACGCTCCCGACGTCCACCAGCGCCGCCAGCAGCGCGCGTACCCGCTCCGGGTCCAGCCGGCCGCTGAGCAGCTCGGCGTCCCTGGTCTCCCGGGAGAGCACGTGGACCAGCTGGAAGCGGCCGAGGTAGCGGTCCTTGAGGTCGGCCAGCTCGTCCGCGAACATCACGGTGTCGCTGCGCCGGTTGCCGTAGAGCAGGGTGACGGTGGAGCTGAGGTCGGCGGCCAGCACGGAGGCGGCGATCGACAGCATCGGGGTGATGCCGGAGCCCGCCGCGAGCAGCACGTGGTCGGCCGGGACCCCGAGCTCGGGGGTGAACAGGCCGGACGGCGTCAGCACCTCCACCTCCTCGCCGGGCTTCGCCTCGCGCACCAGCCAGCGCGAGAACAACCCGCCGGGCACCTCCCGGACGGCGATCCGCAGCGGCCCGCCGACCGGGGCGCAGATCGAGTACGAGCGGCGCTCGTCGGCGCCGTCCACCAGCTTGCGCAGGGTCAGGGTCTGCCCGGGGCGGAAGGCGTACTCCTCCGCCAGCCCGTCCGGCACCGCGAAGGTCACCGCGACGGCGTCCTCGCAGAGCCGCTCGACCCGGTCGATCCGCAACCGGTGGAAGGTCGGACGGCGGGCGGGGCGGATGCCGGTCGCGGCCCCGGTGTCGACGGACGCGGAGACCACGGACCCGGTGTCGACGGGCGTGGGAACAGCGGCGGCGGGAACGGCGGAGCCGGCGGCGGCGGAAGCGGCGGGCATTCAGATCTCCTTGACGCGTTCGAACGGCTCGCGGCAGGCCCGGCAGCGCCAGAGCGCCTTGCAGGCGGTGGAACCGAAGCGGGACAGCTCCTCCGTGTCGGTCCCGCCGCACTGCGGGCACGGCACGGGGGGAACGGTGCCCGGCCCGGCCGTGGTCGGGGCTCCGGAGCGGGTCGGGCCCAGCGTGAGCGCCACCGGTCCGGCCGTGGCCGCGACGGCGGCGGTCGGGCGCGGTGGGGCGATGCCCGCCTCGGCGAGCTTGCGGCGGCCCTCGGCGGTGATCAGGTCGGTGGACCACGGCGGGTCCAGCCGCAGCCGCACCCGGACGTCCGGGTAGCCGGCCGCGCGCAGCCGGCGGTCCACGTCGGTGGCCATCTCGGCGACGGCGGGGCAGCCCGAGTAGGTCGGGGTCAGCCAGGCGGTGACGGTACCGCTGCCGCCGTCCACCTCGACCCCGGCCAGGACGCCCAGGTCGGCCAGGGTGAGCATGGGCAGCTCCGGGTCCGGGACGGCCGCGGCGACGGCCCAGGCCACGTCGCGGGTCGTCGGTTCCGCCGCGCCCGCCTTGCCCGCCGTACCCGTCGCGACCTCGTCGGTCACGATGCCGTCGGTCGCCACGTCATTGGTCACCACGTCGTTGGTCACCATGTCGCCCCCGGGTGGGCTCTGGCCAGCACCTGGAGCTCGGCGAGCAGCGGGCCGAGCGCCTCGGTGTGCACGCCGTCCCGGCCGGCCCGGCCGAGGACGGTGGCCAGCGGCGGCGCGTCCGGCAGGGTCAGCCCGGCCTCGGCGAGGACGGCGGTGAGCGAGCGCAGCACCGGTTCGCGCAGGGTCGCCGGGTCGACACCCGCCCGCAGCTCCACCGGGTGCGCCGTGAACAGCTCCTCCAGCAGCGGCCAGACCGCGTCCAGCCCGGCCTGCATCCGCTCGGCCGAGTACGGCGTGCCGTCACCGAGACGAAGCGTCCAGGCCGTCGCGTACTCCCGGTGGTAGGCGAGCTCCTTGACACCCCGGGTCGCGACCGCGGCCAGCACCGGATCGGGGTGCGCGCTCAGCGCCTCGTACAGGGCGCCGCGCGCGGTGGCGAACAGCAACAGCCGGGCGATCGAGTACGCGAAGTCGCCGTTCGACGTCTCCACCAGGCGGACGTTGCGGAACTCGTGCTCCTCGCGCCAGTACGCCAGGTCGTCCTCGGTACGGCCGGTGCCGTCCGCCTGCCCGGCCCGGGTGAGCAGCAGACGGGCCTGGCCGAGCAGGTCGAGGCCCAGGTTGGCGAGCGCGACCTCCTCCTCCAGCTCGGGCGCCCGGGTGCACCACTCGATCAGCCGCTGTGCGAGGACCAGGGCGTCGTCGCCCAGCATCTGGCAGTAGGCGGCGAGGTCGGCGCCGTCCAGACCGGCGGGCAGCGTGGTGTCCACGCCGAGCAGCGGGTCGGCGAAGCCCGTCCCGTACGCCCAGCGGCCCTCGCCCTCGGGTCCGGGGGCGGCGTCGGCGAGGCTGAGGTAGACGTGGTCGTCCTGGCCGCCGCCCGGGCCGGCGCCGGTGGTGGTTCCGGTGGTGGAGGTGGTGTGGTCGTGCACGGTGGCTCCCCCGTCAGATGTGCGGGACATCCTCGGGGATGTCGTAGAAGGTCGGGTGGCGGTAGACCTTGTCGCCGCTGGGATCGAAGAACGGGTCGCGCTCGTCCGGGGTGGAGGCGGTGATCGCGTCCGAGCGGACCACCCAGAGGCTCACGCCCTCGTTGCGCCGGGTGTACAGGTCGCGGGCGGCGAGCAGCGCCATCCGGTCGTCGGCGGCGTGCAGCGAACCGACGTGGACGTGGTTCAGCCCCCGCCGGGGGCGCACGAACACCTCGTACAGCGGCCAGCCGGCCTTGGACCCGGCCGGGGAGCCAACCTGGGGCTCGGTCACTTTCCGTTCTCCTGTTCGGTGGCTTCGGTGAGTCCGGGGGCTTGGTCGGCTCCGGCGGCTCCGGCGGTTTCGGCGGCCTCGGCGGCTCCGGCGGCTCCGGCGGTTTCGGCGGCCTCGGCGGCTCCGGCGGTTTCGGCAGCCTCGGCGGCTCCGGCGGTTTCGGCAGCCTCGGCGGCGCGCTTGGCCGCGTAGGCGACGGCGGCCTCGCGCACCCAGGTGCCGTCCTCGTGGGCGGCACGGCGGCGGTCGATCCGCTGGGCGTTGCAGGGGCCCTGGCCGTGGATGACCCTGGTCAGCTCGGACCAGTCCGGCTCACCGAAGTCCCAACCGCCGCGCTCCTCGTTCCAGCGCAGCTCCGGGTCCGGGAGCGTGACCCCCAGGTGCTCGGCCTGCGGGACGGTCATGTCGACGAACCGCCGGCGCAGCTCGTCGTTGCTGTGCCGTTTGATCCGCCAGGCCATCGAGCGGGCGCTGTTCGGCGAGTCGGAGTCCGAGGGGCCGAACATCATCAGCGACGGCCACCACCAGCGGTCCACCGCGTCCTGGACCATCCGGCGCTGGGCCTCGGTGCCGCGCATCAGCGTCATCAGGAGCTCGTAGCCCTGGCGCTGGTGGAAGGACTCCTCCTTGCAGATCCGCACCATCGCGCGGGCGTACGGGCCGTAGCTGCACCGGCAGAGCGGGACCTGGTTGCAGATCGCGGCGCCGTCCACCAGCCAGCCGATCACCCCGACGTCGGCGAAGGTGAGGGTCGGGTAGTTGAAGATCGAGGAGTACTTCTGGCGGCCGGAGATCAGCTTCTCGGTGAGCTCGGCGCGGTCGACGCCGAGGGTCTCGGCGGCGGCGTAGAGGTAGAGGCCGTGACCGGCCTCGTCCTGGGCCTTGGCGAGCAGGATGGCCTTGCGGCGCAGGGACGGCGCCCGGGTCAGCCAGTTGCCCTCGGGCTGCATGCCGATGATCTCGGAGTGTGCGTGCTGGGCGATCTGGCGGATCAGGGTGGCCCGGTAGGCGTCGGGCATCCAGTCCCTGGGCTCGATCCGCTGCTCAGCGGCGACGACCGCCTCGAACCGGTCCTCCGGCGTCTGCGCGGGGACCGCCTCGGCCACCTCTGCTGTCACCACAGTCCCCTCTCGTGTCCTGCCCGTCCTGCCCGGTCGGTTGCCGGAGCGCCCGATCAACCAACCGACTGACCGTTCGGTCGGTACCATTCTGCGCAGCGGGGCGGAGGGATGGCAAGGTGCGAAACAGATAACAGCTGACAGATCCTGAAATCTGTCAGCTGTTATCTGTCGGCTGTCATCTGTTCGCCGGCGTCCGTCTACTGCATACCGTCCACTGCTGTCGGCCGTCCGCTGTCAGCTGTCTGCTTCCGGCTGTCAGCTGCCGACCGTCAGCGGCTCACCGCAACGCCTCACCCCTCCGCGCGGTCACGCAGTCGCGGCAGCGGAACGGCGAGCAGCGCCGCCAGCAGGGCGATCCGGGGGGCGATCTGGTCGAGCCGGATGTATTCGTGCCGGGCATGGGCCCCGGCACCGACCGCCCCGAAGCCGTCCAGGGTCGGAAGCCCGCGCGAGCCCGGCAGGTTGGTGTCCCCCGCCCCGCCCGCCGGACCGCCGTCCAGCTGCTGACCGAGAACCGCGGCGAGCGAACGCACGTGCCGCAGCAGCGGGTTGCCGGTCCGCTCGGGCCAGGCCGGACGACTGGACAGCACCTCCGTACGAACCCGGGCACCCGGACGCAACGGGGCGAGCCGGGCAAGGTCGTCGAGCGTGCGGCGCTGCGCCTCGACGGTGGCGAAGCGCAGCCCCAACTCGGCCTCGGCCCGACCGGCGACCACGTTGGCACGCGAACCACCACTGATCCGACCGGCGTTCAGCTCGGTGCCGGGCTGGCCGGCGAGGTCCCGCACCACCACGAGCTGGTCCACCAGCTCGTCGACCGCGGACACCCCGTCGTGGGCGTCGTTGCCCGCATGCGCCTCGCGACCGGTCACGGTGAGCCGCACCCGGGTGCTGCCGCGCCGCGCGGTTTTCAACCGACCGTCGGGGTGCGGTGGTTCGAGCCCCAGGACCGCCGCGGCGCCGCGCAACTGGCGCTCGACCAAGCGCCGCCCGTCCGGGCTGCCCACCTCCTCGTCGGACACCACGACCAGGCGGACGGTCCGGTGCGGGCGCTCGCCCAGGTCCACGAGCAGCGACAACGCGCTCTCCAGGACGGCGAGTCCACCCTTCATATCGACCACGCCGGGGCCGGTGAGCCGGCCGTCCTGCTCGGTCACCGGCCAGTCCGCGAGGGTGCCGACCGGCCAGACGGTGTCGTGGTGCCCGACGATCAGCAGGTGCGGCAGGGACTCGTCCCGGCCCTCCCACTCCAGCACGAGGTGGTCCCCGGCCGGTCCGGGCTCACGCCGGGCGGTGGCACCGGTGGCACGGAAGCCGGCCGCCAACTCCTCGGCGAGGGCGTCGAGTCTGGGCGCGTCCCCGCTGGGGGACTCGATCCGCGCCAGATCGGCACAGCGCCGCCGGACTGCTCCGGCGAGGGTACGGGCCCGGGCGCTGAGCGCCTGCGGCACACCGGGAAGCGCCGTGATGACGGTGGAGGCCCCGGGGGTGGCGGTGGCGGCCGGGCCCGCCGTGGGCTTTCCGGCCGTGCTCCTCGGCACCGCGGTCGTCGCCACCGCGTTCTTCGCGACGACGGCCTTGGCAAGGGACGACTTCGTGAGGGCGGACTTGGCCACCGCGGCCTTGACTGCCGTGGTCTTGGCCGCTGCGGTCTTGGTTGCTGCGGTCTTGGCGACGGCTGCCGTGGTCACGGCGGTCTTCGCCGCGCCGGTCGCTACCGCGGCGGCCGGAACCGCAGTGGCCTGAGCCGCAGTGGCCTGAGCCGCAGCGGCAGTTGCGGTGCCGGTGGTGGCGCCCGCAGCGGTGGCGGTACCGGTGGCGCCGACGGTGGTGGCGGCAGTGGTGGTGGTCGCGGTGGTCGCGGCGAGGGCCTCGCCGTCGGTGGCGGCCGGGACGGTGACCGGCGTCGGGTCGGGTTCCACGGCGGCGCCCGGCACGGCGGGCGCCCCGACGATCTGGGGACTCAACGCTCGCCTCCGCGACCACCGCCGGTATACAGCGGCCGTACCGGCCGACCGCTCCCACCCGGGTACCAGGCC
>NZ_JBIVVI010000178.1:0-10260 GCF_044757675.1 Kitasatospora sp. NPDC091257 | reverse complement strand
TTTTTTTTTTTTGTTTTTTTTTGTTTTTCTTTGTCCAGCTGGTGTGCGGTGGCGCCGCCGGGGCGCGGCCCCCCCCCCCCCCCGGCGCGCCCCCCCGACGCCCTCCCGCCGGGGAAAAGAGGCCGGAGCTCCGCCCAGGTAATAGGCTGGAGGCAGTCAGCCCGTTACCGAACCTGGAAGGACCCCTGTGGAGCTCGCCGCCTACGCCAATCTCGCCGTTCGGCTGGTGAACACCGAGGAGCCCGAGCGCGGCACCGACACGCTGACCTCCGTGGAGGCCGTGCGCGGCCTGTTCTCCGACTCCGCGCGGGCCGCCGCGCTCGCCGACGAGTCCGACCTGCCCCGGCTGCGGGCGGTGCGGACCCGGCTGCGCGGGGTCTTCGAGGCCGCCGCGGAGGGGGACGAGATCCGCGGCGTCGACCTGCTGAACAGCCTGCTGATGGAGTACCCGGTCAGCCCGCTGGTCTCCGGGCACGACTACCTGGACGACGCCGGACGACCGCGCTGGCACCTGCACCTGGCCGACAACTCCCCCACCGCCACCGCGCACTTCACCGCGGTCGCCTGCATGGGCCTGGCCGTCCACCTGACCGAGCTGGGCGCCGACCGGCTCGGCATCTGCCAGGCCGCGCCCTGCCGCAACGCCTACCTGGACACCTCGACCAACCGCTCCCGCCGCTACTGCTCGGACCGCTGCGCGACCCGCGCCAACGTGGCCGCCTACCGGGCCCGCAAGCGCCAGGAGGCGGAGGCGGCGGCCCGGGGCGGATCCTAGACGTCCTCCACCCAGGCGCCGAGCCGGCGGGCGAGGCCCGGCACCCGGGCCAGCCGCGGGGTGAGCAGCAGCCGCTCCAGCCGGCGCCCCGGCGCCAGCCAGACCGGGCTCGGGCGCAGCCGCAGCAGCACCCGGCCGAGCACCAGCTCGTCCGGCACGGCGCCGTAGCTGCGGCTGTCGCTGTCCACCGGGCGGTTGTCGGAGAGCAGCCACCAGCCCGTGGCCCGGCGCTCGGCGACCCGCTTCACCACCAGCAGGTCCTGCTGGAAGGGGTGCCGGAAGACCACCACCGCGCCCGGCCGGATCGGCGCGCCGTAGCGGACCAGCAGCTGGTCGCCCTCGCGCAGGGTCGGGACCATCGACGGCCCCGCCACGTCGACCAGTCCGAACGGCAGCGCGCCGCCCCGGTCCGGCCCCCCGGCCCCGGCGCCCTGCGGTCGCGTGCTCCGCGCCACGACTCCTCCTCCTGCTCCGCCCGCCCCCAGTCTGCCGTACGGACCGTCACCGGTCCGATGTCCGGATTACCCCGGTTCCTGGTCCGTCTTTTGCCCTAGGCCCGCCGCCCGATCGCGAAACGGCGAGGCCGGAAGGGTAATCTCGGGCGCGGGAAGACGATCTAAGGAAGGACTCCCATGTTCTCTCGTCTGTTTGCACCTCGCGCCACCGCCCACGCCCACTGCGACCTGCCCTGCGGCGTGTACGACCCGGCGCAGGCCAAGCTGGAGGCCGAGTCGGTCAAGGCCACCCAGGAGAAGTACCAGGCCAACGAGGACCCGCACTTCCGCGCCCGCGCCATCATCATCAAGGAGCAGCGCGCCGAGGCCGTCAAGCACCACATCTCGGTGCTGTGGAGCGACTACTTCAAGGCCCCGCACTTCGAGAAGTACCCGCAGCTGCACCAGCTGATCAACGACACCCTGAAGGCCGCCTCGGCCGCCAAGGCGTCCACCGACCCGGCCACCGGCCAGGCCCTGCTGGACCTGATCGCCGAGGTCGACAAGATCTTCTGGGAGACCAAGCAGGCCTGAGCCTGACGCGTCGCCACCCGACCGCCCCCGTCCGCACCGCCGGACGGGGGCGGTCGCGCGTTCCCGGCCCGCCCAGGGCCGGTAAGGGTTGCCTGCCCTGAGTGGCTGTTATGCTGCCAGGGCGTCCGAGGGGGAAGTCCGGTGTGAATCCGGCGCTGACCCGCAACGGTGAGCACGGCCCGTACCAACCCGTACGGCCCGCGCCAGCCCGATCGCCCCCGGCCGCTGAACTCCCGACAACTCGCCGCGGACTGCGAGGGGAACGGCGCCCCGGCACGCCTTCGGCCGGCGCCCGCCCCGGCGCACCCGCGGCCCGAGGCAAGGCGCACCCGTGGACCGTGCAGTCGTGGACCGTGCAGTCGGCCCGCCCACCCGTCGAATACCCGTCGTCCCGCTCGCCGCCGGCCTCGTCGCCGCCCTGCTGCTGTCGCTGCTCTGCGGGGTCGCCCTCGGCTCCTCCGGACTCGGCCTGCCCCGGGTGCTGCGGCTGCTGGGCGCCGGGCTGACGGGCGGACGGCTGGACGCGGGCGAGGCGGCCGCGTACGCGATCGTCTGGGAGATCCGGCTGCCGCGCACCGTGCTGGCCGCCGTCGTCGGCGCCGGCCTCGCCGCCTGCGGGGTCGCCGTCCAGGCCCTGGTACGCAACGCGCTGGCCGACCCCTTCGTGCTCGGCATCTCCTCCGGCGCGGCCGTCGGCGCCAACGCCGTCCTGCTCTTCGGCGCCTTCGCCTCGCTCGGGGTGTGGGCGATCTCCGCCTCCGCCTTCGGCTCCGCGCTGGCCGCCATGACGCTCGTCTACCTCGCCGCCCGCACCGCGTACGGACTCACCCCGCTGCGCCTGGTGCTCACCGGCACCGCGCTGTCCTACGGCTTCTCCGCCGCCACCACCCTGATGGTCTTCGCCGCCGACCGCGGCGAGGCCGCCCGGGACGCCATGATGTGGCTGCTCGGCAGCCTCGGCGGCGCCACCTGGGGCAAGGTGCCGATCGCCGCCGTCACGGTGGTGGCCGGCCTCGCGTACCTGGCCTGCGCCGCCGGGCGGCTGGACGCGCTCGCCATGGGCGACGAGACCTCCGCCTCGCTCGGCGTGGACCCGGACCGGCTGCGCCGCGAGCTGTTCGTGGTGACCGCCGCCGTCACCGGCACCGTGGTCGCGGTCAGCGGGGCGATCGGCTTCGTCGGGCTGCTGGTGCCGCACCTGGCACGGATGCTGGTCGGCGCCGGGCACCGCCGGGTGCTGGTGATCGCGCCGCTCGCCGGGGCACTGCTGCTGGTCTGGGTGGACATCGCCTCGCGCACCCTGCTGGCACCCGCCGAACTGCCCGTCGGGGTGTTCACCGCGGTGCTCGGCGTGCCCGCCTTCCTGCTGATGATGCGCCGCCGCGGCCAGGCCCTCGGAGGAACCCGGTGACCGACGTGACCACGGCGACCGGCCCGGCCGACCCGGCCGCGCCCACCCCGGCGCGGGCCCAGGACCTCGCCGTCGACGCCGTCTCGGTGGAGCTGGCCGGCACCCGGCTGGTCCACGAGGTGACCCTGGCGGCCGCCGCCGGGCAGGTGGTCGGACTGGTCGGCCCGAACGGCAGCGGCAAGTCGACCCTGCTGCGCTGTGTCTACCGGGTGCTGAAGCCGGCCGGCGGCGTGGTCCGGCTGGCCGGCGACGACCTGCACGCCCTGAGCGCGCGCGACACGGCCCGCCGGGTGGCCGCGCTGACCCAGGAGCACTCCGCCGAGTTCGACTTCACCGTCGCCGAGGTGGTCGCCATGGGCCGGCTGCCGCACCGCCGCGGCTTCGGCGCCCCGGCCGACGGGGACGCGGAGCGCTGCGCCGGGGCGCTGCGCAAGGTCCGGGCCGGGCACCTCGCCGAGCGCGGCTTCCTGAGCCTGTCCGGGGGCGAGAAGCAGCGGGTGCTGTTCGCCCGCGCGCTGGTCCAGGAGCCGCGCCTGCTGGTGCTGGACGAACCCACCAACCACCTCGACATCGCCCACCAACTGGAGGTGCTGGCGCTCGCCCGCGAGGCCGGCCCGACGGTGCTCACCGCGCTGCACGACCTCAACCTGGCGGCCGGCCACTGCGACCTGGTCTACGTGCTGCGGGCCGGGCGGATCGTCGCCTCCGGCCCGCCCCACGAGGTGCTCCGCCCCGCCCTGCTGGCCGAGGTGTTCGGCGTCCGCGCCACCCCGGTGCGGCACCCGGAGACCGGCGCCCTCCAGCTGCTGTTCGACCGGCTCGCCCCCTCCTCCTGACCCGTCCCGCCTGCCCAGAGGAACCACCTTGCGCACCAAGGCCGTTGCCACCGCCGCCCTGCTCGTCCTCGGGCTCACCGCCTGCGGCGCCGAGATCGCCCCGAAGGAGGCCGCCACCGCCTCCGCCCACTACCCGGTGACGGTGGACAACTGCGGGCA
The DNA here is from genome assembly GCF_044757675.1 of Kitasatospora sp. NPDC091257. Lineage (NCBI taxonomy): Bacteria > Bacillati > Actinomycetota > Actinomycetes > Kitasatosporales > Streptomycetaceae > Kitasatospora > Kitasatospora sp. NPDC091257. The sequence continues at coordinate 6,051 of NZ_JBIVVI010000178.1, read as the reverse complement.
GAAGCTCACCTTCGCGCGGAAGCCCGCCCGGGTGGTGACCAACGACGTCAACATCACCGAGCTGATGCTCTCCCTCGGCCTCGCCGACCGGATGGCCGGCTACGTGATGCCCGACGACAAGGGCCGGATCGACAAGGTGGCCTGGAAGGACGGCTACCAGCAGACCACCTGGCTCTCCAAGAAGGTGCTCACCAAGGAGATCGCCCTGGACGCCCGGGCCGACCTGGTCCTCGCCGGCTGGCACTACGGCTTCGACGAGGGCGCCGGCGTCACCCCGCAGGCCTTCAAGGCGCTCGGCGTCGACTCGTACGTGCTCAGCGAGTCCTGCCGCAGCGGCAAGGGCACCGAGCGCGGCGTGATGGACCCGCTGGAGGCCCTCTACACCGACCTGGCCAACCTCGGCGAGATCTTCGACGTCGAGGACCGCTCCGACCGGCTGATCGCGGACTTCAAGGCGCAGATCGCCGCCGTCCCGCAGCCCGAGCGCCGCCCGTCCGTCTTCCTGTACGACAGCGGGCAGGACAAGCCGTACACCGCCGGGAAGTTCGCCGCCGCCAACGAGATCATCGCCAAGGCCGGCGGGAGCAACATCATGGGCGACCTCGCCGACACCTGGGTCACGGCCGGCTGGGAGGGCGTGGTGCAGCGCGACCCGGAGGTGATCGTGATCAACGACTACGCGACGCCCGGGGCCGAGGAGAAGCGGAAGTTCCTGAAGTCCTTCCCGCCGCTGGCCAACGTCTCCGCGGTCAGGAACGACCGGATCTTCGTCATGGACTACGTCGACCTGGTGGAGAGCCCGCGCAACCCGGCCGCGGTCGGCGCGCTGGCCGAGTACCTGCGCACCGTGCCGGCCCGCTGACGGCCCCCGGTCCGCTCCTCCGGGGCGGTGGCCGCGGGCGTACGCTCAAGGTACGAGCCGACGGAACCCGACCGGAGGAGCGAGATCATGACCACGATGGCGGCCCCCGGCGCCTTCGACACCCGCGCCCTGCGCGAGGGCATCGAGCGCTGCGACGCCGAGACCCTCCTGGCGCTCTACGCGCAGGACGCCGAACTGCGCATGGTCGATCGCAAGACCCAGCCCAGCCACCCCCTGGTGATGCACGGCCGGGAGGAGATCGGCGCCATGCTGGACGACGTCTACGGCCGCGAGATGACCCACAAGCTGGAACAGGTGGTGGTCCAGGGCGACCACGCCGCCTTCCTGGAGTCCTGCCGGTACCCCGACGGCGTCCGGGTGCTGATGTCCTCGATGGCCGTGCTGCGGGACGGCCGGATCGTCGACCAGACCTCCGTCCAGGCCTGGGACGAGACGGGTCCCGAGCAGTAGGCTCACAGGCATGATCCGCACCGCCGTCGCCACCGACGTTCCCGTCATCCACGCCATGATCCGCGAACTCGCGGACTACGAGCAGGCCCTGCACGAGGCGAAGGCCACCGAGGAGCAGCTGCACGACGCCCTGTTCGGCGAGAACCCGGCCCTGTTCGGGCTGATCGCCGAGGACGACGCCACCGGCGAGCCGGTCGGCTTCGCGGTGTGGTTCCGCAACTTCTCGACCTGGCGCGGCACCCACGGGATCTACCTGGAGGACCTGTACGTACGTCCGCAGGCGCGCGGCGGCGGCCACGGCAAGGCGCTGCTGCTGGAGCTCGCCCGGATCGCCGTCGAGCGCGGCTACTCCCGGGTCGAGTGGTCGGTCCTGGACTGGAACCAGCCCTCGATCGACTTCTACAAGGCGATCGGCGCGGTGCCGATGGACGAGTGGACGGTCTACCGGCTCACCGGCGAGGCCCTGGCCGAAGCCGGGCGGCGCTGAACGGCCGTCCGGAGACCGGCGAAAGGGTCTGCCACCCTGCGTCGCAATGCCTTACCATGAGTAACTCCCGAACCGGGGTGCGGAAGGCAGAGCGATGGTGGATGCGTGACGCCGGGCCCCCTTCGGGGGTAGCAAGCGGTAACAAGCGGGGTACCAAGAAAGCACAGCGCGCCACCCAGGAGGCAAGGGTGTCCCAGATCGACGGCGATCTCGGTGTTCAGGACTTCGTGGAGGTCCGGCTGCCCGCAGCGGGGGCCTACCTCTCCGTCCTGCGAACAGCGACGGCCGGGTTGGCGGCCCGGCTGGACTTCACGCTCGACGAGATCGAGGATCTGCGGATCGCGGTCGACGAGGCCTGCGCCATCCTGCTCCAGCAGGCGGTGCCCGGGTCCGTACTGTCCTGCGAGTTCCGGCTGGTCGGCGACTCGTTGAAGGTCACCGTCTCGGCCCCGACCACCGACGGCAAGGCCCCCGAGCGGGACACCTTCGCCTGGACGGTGCTCTCCGCCCTGGCCGGCGAGGTCGACTCCTCGGTCGGCGCGGACAAGACCGTGTCGATCAGCCTGAACAAGAAGCGCGGCGGGTCCCCCGCCCACTAGCCGGGCGCCGGACCGAACCGCACGACCGAGCAGCACCGAGCACCACCCGCGCAAGGGCCGTCCGCCGCTCCCCCGACCGGGGTTCCGACGGACGGCTCCCGGTACCGCCACCCACGCGGTACGACCAACGAGACGATTCCGGGGCCACCGGCCCCGGTGCTCCCGGAACGGAACGGGGGAATGGCCGTGAGTGATCTGGACCGTACCGGCCTCGCGACGGCGGGACCCGCCGTACCGACCCAGGCGAGCGTTCCCGGCCTCGCCGCCAACGACGAAGCGCACCCGAAGGACGCCCAGCGGATGAGCCACCCCACCGAGCCGACGTCCGAGCCGACGCCTGCCTCCGTGCCCCCGCCGGACCCGGCGGGCGAGACGGACCCGGCGGTCGAGGCCGAGCCGCACAGCGCCGTGCCCGCCCAGGGCTCGCACCGCACCGGCGCCCCGGACCGGGAGGCCGCCCGCGCGCTGTTCGTCCGGCTGTCCGTACTGCCCGAGGGCTCCCCGGAGCGGGTCGAGTTGCGCAACCAGCTGGTGCGGATGCACATCCCGCTGGTCGAGCACCTGGCCCGGCGCTTCCGCAACCGGGGCGAGCCGCTGGACGACCTGACCCAGGTCGCCACCATCGGCCTGATCAAGTCCGTGGACCGCTTCGACCACGAGCGCGGGGTCGAGTTCTCCACCTACGCGACGCCGACCATCGTCGGGGAGATCAAGCGGCACTTCCGCGACAAGGGCTGGGCGGTGCGGGTCCCGCGCCGCCTCCAGGAGCTGCGGCTGTCGCTCACCACGGCGACCAGCGAGCTCTCCCAGCGGCACGGCCGCTCCCCCACGGTGCACGAGCTGGCCGAGCACCTGGGGATCTCGGAGGAGGATGTCCTGGAGGGCCTGGAGTCCGCCAACGCGTACTCCACGCTCTCGCTGGACGTGCCGGACAGCGACGACGAGTCGCCGGCCGTCGCGGACACCCTGGGCGCGACCGACGAGGCGCTGGAGGGCGTCGAGTACCGCGAGTCGCTCAAGCCGCTGCTGGCCCAACTGCCGCCCCGGGAGCAGAAGATCCTGGTGCTGCGGTTCTTCCGGAACATGACCCAGTCGCAGATCGCCGCCGAGGTGGGGATCTCCCAGATGCACGTGTCCCGGCTGCTCGCCCGGACCTTGGCCCAGCTGCGGGAGAAGCTCCTGGTGGAGGAGTAGGACTGACGGCCGCTCAGCTCCGGCTCGGCGGCCGTCCGATCCCCTGCCCTGCGACCCCGGCCCTGTACGCCCCTAGTCCTCGGACGGGGCGTACAGGGCCGCCGTCGACTTCGGGTTCAGCAGGCAGCCGATGCCCACCAGGCCGAGCACGCCGATCAGCACGCCGAACGCGATCGCCGTGCCGCCGCTCTCGAACATGTAGTAGGCGACCGGCAGGCAGATCGAGTTGGTCAGCACCGCCGGGCTGCGGCCCCAGCGGCGCTCCTTGAGCAGTGCGAGGGCGGCCAGCACCGGCAGCACGCCGAGCAGCACGATGACCGCTCCGCCGAACTCGTTGAGGGCCAGCTGCTTGGCCTGGCCGGACACTGCGGCCACCATGTCCAGGACGCCGACGACGGCCAGCGCGATGCCCTCCAGGGCCGTGATGGCGGCGCCCAGGGTCAGGGAGGCCGGTCGGCCGGCGCCGGCCGTGGGTGCGGGTGCGGAGGTTTCTGCGGTCACTCCAGCAGGGTAGCCGCCGGTCGGTCCGTACCGACCCGTAGGCTTTCCCCATGCGCGCTCTCCTGGTCGTGAACCACAAGGCCACCACCACCAGTGGCCGGACCAGGGACGTCCTGATCCACGCCCTGCGCAGCGATCTCAAGCTGGAGGTCGCCGAGACCCAGTACCGGGGCCACGCGCGCGACCTGGCCCGCGGGGCGGCGGAGGACGGCACGGTCGACCTGGTGGTGGCGCTGGGCGGGGACGGCACCGTCAACGAGGTGGTGAACGGGCTGCTGGCGCACGGCCCGGGCGAGAAGGTCCCGCGACTGGCCGTGGTGCCGGGCGGTTCGACCAATGTGTTCGCCCGCGCGCTGGGCCTGCCCAACGACCCGGTCGAGGCGACCGGCGCCCTGCTGGACGCGCTGGAGCACGGCCGGGAGCGGCCGATCGGGCTGGGCAAGGCGATGACCGACGGTCTGCCGGACCGCTGGTTCACCTTCACCGCCGGCCTCGGCTTCGACGCCGGCGTGGTCGGCCGGGTCGAGGAGCAGCGCCGGGCCGGGCGCAAGTCCACCCACGCCCTGTACGTCGGCCAGGCCCTGCGGCACTACTTCACCCAGCGTGAGCAGCGCCGCTCCGGCCCGATCTCCCTGGAAATGCCGGGCCGCGAGCGGGTTCCGGGCCTGGTGCTGTCGATAGTCAGCAACACCTCGCCCTGGACCTTCCTCGGCAACCGGCCGGTCTACCCCTCACCGCTCGCCTCCTTCGACACGGATCTGGACGTCTTCGGCATCACCCGGATGACGACGTTCGGCACGGCTCGAACGGTCCGTCAGATCCTGCGGTCGTACGCGCCTTCGGGTGACGGCGCCCCTCCGATGGGCCCTTCCGGGAAGCACGTCGTCTCCTATCACGACGTCAGACACTTCACCTTGGTTTCGGAGGAACCGGCGCCGTTCCAGGTCGACGGGGACCATCTTGGAGACAGGAGTCGCGTCAGTTTCACAGGCGTACGGCGGGCACTGCGTGTGATTGTGTGACTGGAAGGGGGGTTCCTCCTTCTTCTCGAACGCACAAGCCCCCTTCACTCCATAGAAGTACTGGCTGTGAGCTAGGCGACACCGAAGAATCCAAAATTCCTCCCCGAAGGGGGTTGTATCCGAGCCCGAGGTTTGCGAACCTCTACATGGCGATCGGGACACATCGCAGCGACGGCAACTCCGGAACCACAGGAGCGCCGACCGCGGGGTGTCCCTCGAATCGCCGAATCCCCCCCAGCACAGACCACCCGGGCCCGACGGGCCTTTGGTCTCTTTTGCTGTTGCGGGATTCGTGAAAGCGTTCACATTCACAAGCCATTCGATTGTGCCGATCGGGCCACCCCCCGCGGCAGGAGGAGTTGGACGACCATGGACTGGCGCCACCGCGCTGTCTGCCGCGAAGAGGACCCGGAGCTGTTCTTCCCGATCGGGAACACCGGTCCTGCTCTGCTGCAGATCGAGGAAGCCAAGGCCGTGTGCCGCCGCTGTCCGGTGATGGAGCAGTGCCTCCAGTGGGCGCTTGAGACCGGCCAGGACGCCGGCGTCTGGGGCGGCATGAGCGAGGACGAGCGTCGCGCGATGAAGCGCCGCGCCGCCCGCAACCGGGCCCGCACCGCCTGATCGCCCAGCGATCACACGCCGTAGCACCAGCAGTGACCGCAGTACCGATCGACACATGATCAAAGGCTTCCCTGCACCTCCTGGTGAAGCCTTCCGCACAAAGGACCTTGCCCTGCCGGGTCCCGCGACACCGGACCCGCCCAGACACTTGATACTGTTCACTGAGAGCAATATCGTGGAGCTGTGGCGCTCACCGTGTGCAACGCACCGGCGAGGTGTCGCACCACCCAGAGCCCCCGTTCCGGCGTCTGGGGCGGCATGAGCGAGGACGAGCGTCGCGCGATGAAGCGCCGC
>NZ_JBIVVI010000177.1:0-10335 GCF_044757675.1 Kitasatospora sp. NPDC091257 | reverse complement strand
AAAGCTACCTCGCCGGCCTTCACCTCCGCGGCGCAATGATCTGGATCAAGGACCTCACCCGAACCCATTGATCACGACCGAATACGCGGCCTAGGCGCGGATGCGGCGGAAGACGGTGAGCAGCAGGAGCAGGGTGAGCGCCAGGAGGATGCCGGCCTCGACGAGTTGGATGGGGACGAGGTGGTCGGCCGGGTGGAAGCGGGCCCAGGAGGCGATGGCCTCGTCGCAGCCGGGGGCGCGGGCGGAGAAGAGGCAGGAGTCGGTGCTGGCGTGGGTGCCGTCGGGCAGGACGATGCCACGGCCGAGGAGCCAGGCGTTGGTGGGTTGGGGGGTGCCCACGGCGGCGATCTGTTCCACGGCCGGGTAGAAGTGGGGGCGGGCCCAGAGGACGAGGCCGTGGGCGGCGGCGACGAGGGCGCCGGTGAGGAACATCGCGGGCAGGGTGCGGCGGACGAGTTGGCCGACCAGGACGCCGAGGGTCAGGGCGAACAGGGACCAGGCGATCGGGGCGAGGCCGAGGACCGGGTAGGTGAAGAACTGGAACGGCGGGTCGAAGGCGGCCGGGCCGTGCACGATGTCCGTCCACCACACCCAGGTCATCAGGGAGGCGAGCACGCCGGCGGCGGCCAGGACGGCGAGGCCGGGAACGGCGAGGCGGACGGCCAGCCAGCGGACCGGGCTGACGGACTGGGCCCGGATCAGGCGGATGGTGCCGCGCTCGTACTCCTGGGCCAGCAGCGGGGCGCCGACGAACATGCCGGTCAGCAGCGGGACCGCGGTGACGGCGGGCTGGAGGACCTGGAGGTACCAGAAGTTCGGGCGGTCGATCGGCTCCAGGCGGTTCCAGCACTCGCGCCGGTCCCAGGTCTCGGGGTAGTAGCAGTCGGTCCGGTGCAGCTCGCTCACGATCCGGCTGCTGGCGACGTGGATCCACAGGAGGTCGGCCACCGCCAGGACCAGCAGGATGCCCAGGGTCCAGAGGAGGAGCCGGTTCTGGCGCAGCACCAGCCAGAGGATTCCGCGCAGGGCGGGCTTGGTGGAGGCCGTGGGAGCGGTGGTGCGGTCGGGCAGGACGGTCGTGCTCATGCGGCCACCTCGTTCGGTTCCTTGCGGTCGGCCGGTTCGGCGGGTCCGCGGAGGTAGCCGAGCAGCAGGTCCTCCAGGCTCGGACGCTCGCTCTCCCACTCGCCGTCCACCGGCTCGTCGGTGCGGACCAGGGCGATGGCCCGACGGCCGCTGACGCGCTGCTCGACCACCGACTCGGCGTCCAGGGAGGACTCCTGGGCGGCCGGGCCGGTGAGCAGCCGGTGCCCGTCGAGGATCTCCTCCAGGTCGCCGGCCAGCCGGACGCGTCCGCGCTGGACGAGGAGCAGGTGGTCGATGACGCCGTCCAGCTCGGGGAGGATGTGCGAGGACAGCACGATGCTGGTGCCGCGCTCGGCGGCGGACGACATCAGGGCGCCCATCAGCTGGTGCCGGGCGAGCGGGTCGAGGTCGGCCATCGGCTCGTCGAGCAGCAGCAGATCGGGGAGCTTGCCGAGGGCGAGGGCGAGGCAGACCCGGGTGCGCTGGCCGCCGGAGAGCGAGCCGATCCGCGCGTTGGGGTTCAACTCGCCCTGGTCGACGATCTGTTGGGCCCCGTCCTCGTCCCATACCGGGTTGAGCTCGCGGCCCATCCGCAGCGTCTCGGCGACGGTGAGGCCCGGGTAGAGCGGCTTGTCCTGCGGCACGTAGGCGATCCGGGCGCGCAGCCCGGGATCACCGGCGGTGGCGCCCAGCACCCGCAGTCCGCCCTCGGTGGGCGCGAGTTGGCCGGCGGCGAGGGAGAGCAGGGTGCTCTTACCCGCGCCGTTGGGGCCCACCACTCCGCAGATCCGCCCGGCCGGGACGGTGAGGTCGCAGCCCCGCAGGGCCCAGCCGCCTCGGTACCTCCTGCCGAGGCCTTCGGCCTCCAGGGCCGGCGCCGACGCGGGCGCCGTGGTCGTCGGGTCGTCCACCCGGTCCCCCCACTGTTCTCTGTTCGGTGTTGCCGAGGGGTCCTCAGACCCCGGTGTCGGAGCCGGAGGCCTTGTTGTCGGAGCCGGAGGCCCCGGCGTCGGAGCCGGAGACCCCGGTGTCGAGGCGCTGCTCCAGGACGGAGGCCATCAGCGCGGCGATGTCCTCGCGCTCCAGACCGGCCCCCCGGGCCCGGTCCACCCACCCGACCAGGTCCGCGCGCAGCGGCCCGTCCGCGGCCGCCTCCGGCCGGGCGAGCGAGCGCCGGACGAAGGTGCCGAGACCCGGGCGGGGTTCGACCAGCCCTTCGCGTTCGAGTTCGCGATAGGCCTTCAGCACGGTGTTCGGGTTGATCGCGGTCAGTTCGACCACCTCACGGGCGGTCGGCAGTTTGTCTCCGGGCTGGAGCAGTCCGAGTCGCAGGGCCTGCTTGGTCTGCTGCACGATCTGCTGGTACGTGGAGACGCCGCTGCGCCGCTCAATGCGGTACTCGATCACCGGCGTTTCGGCCTTTCACTAGTTCAATAGCGGAATAGTGGCCCACGGCGGCACGCGGGTCAAGCCGGACCCCCGGAGGGTGTCCTGGCGGAGGTCCTTCAGGGACGTTGCAGCAGGAGCAGGCCGTCCTGCTCGACCAGCGGACGGTAGCCGCGTTCCCGGTAGAGGGTCAGCATCCGGGCGGTGTCGGCGGTGGCGCACGGGGCCTGCACGCTCGGGTCGCGCAGGTCGACGGCCACCCACTGCGGTCCGGGGCCCACCGGCGCCCGGCAGACCAGGGTGACCTCGGCCCGGTCGGTGAGCTGCGCCGCCAGCCGGTTGGAGGCGGCCACGGCGGCGCCGTCGGGTATCCGGTGGAGCATCGCCCGGGTCTCGGTGAGCCGGGGCGAGGTGCGCCAGGCCTCGGGCATCACCACCTCGTGCAGCGGGTAGAGCGGCAGCGTCACGGCGGTCACCAGGGCGCTGACGGCGAGCGCGCGGCGGACGCGGCGGGTGTCGCAACGCCGCAGGATGTCGACCAGGGCCGCCAGCGCGATCGGCATCAGCACCGCACTGTAGTGGTAACTGACGCCCCAGTAGTGCGGGTTGGCCGAGAGCAGCCGCCAGGCGAGGGTGGGCACGCAGAGCAGGAGGAGCGGCGAACGCACACCGGCGAAGCCGGCGGTGGCGGCGAGCAGGAACAGCAGCAGCCACTTGACCGGCGGCCAGCCGAGCCGCAGCGGCAGCGCCCGGAGCGAGGCCTGCCCGCCCTGCCCGCCGCCGTCCAGTTGCTGCCAGTAGTCGAAGCCCCCGTTCGGGTTGAAGGCCGGCAGCACGACGAGCACGGTGAGCACGGTCGCGGCGAGGCCGACGACGGCGAGGGCGAGCCCGGGCAGCGGGCTGCGGCGCCGCTCCCGCCGGGCCTGCCAGGCGATCAGGACGCCGACGGCGGCCACCGTCAGCCCCAGGTCCTCCTTGACCAGCAGCAGCGGCAGCGACCAGAGCGCGGCGGCGAGCGGGCGGCGCCGGCCGAGTGCGGTGGCGGCGAAGGCGAGCAGCGGGACGGCGAAGGCGATCTCGTGGAAGTCGTCGGCCGCCGCCCGGACGATCCCCCAGGACGCCCCGGTGGCGCAGCCGACGACCAGCGCCGCCCTCGCCCCGGCCACCTCGTGGGCCCAGCGGGTCAGCGGGACGACGGCCAGCGCCATCAGCAGCGCCTGGGCGGCGACGAGGGTGAGCGGGCTCGGGAAGGCCCGGTAGGCGGGGGCGAGGACGGCGATCAGCGGGTGGAAGTGGTCCCCGAGCAGGTGGTAGCCGGGCCCCTTGAGCGGCACGATCGGCGCCTGCCCGTGGGCGTACGCCCGGACGGCCTGCTCGAAGATGCCCAGGTCGTAGGCCTTGGTGAGGCCGCGCCGGTGCCGGTTGACGGCGACGCAGATGTAGAGCGCGGCGAACCCGGCCGCCAGGCCCCAGGCGAGCGCGGCTGGGCGGCGGGTGAGCAGGGCCAGCAGGGTCGTGAACCGGGCGGAGGGCGCGGCCGAGGTGGTCGCGGCCGAGGTGGTCGCGGCCGAGGTGGTCGGGGCCGAAGGGGAGGAAGGGGTGGAAGCAGCGGAGGGAACGGGGGACGCGGAGGCTGCGGACAGCAGGGCTCGCGGCGGGGAGACGGAAGCGGGCATCGGCAAAGTACCCTTTCACTATTTGATTAGTGGAAGGGTGGTGGAAGCCGGACCCGCCGTCAAACCCGGCCGGCCGACGCCGACCGGGCCTTCGGGCTGCCCTCCGAACCCCCGATCCGGCTCACTCCGCCCACTCGGAGCCCCTGACCACCTCCACGAAGTCGCCGCGCTCGAAGCCCGGCACGAAGTGGGCGAGCACATCCGCCTTGACGTTGCCGAAGGTCGTTTCCGGGCGACCTTCGACACCCTCGGTGAACGCGGCCAGGATGCGGTTCTTGAAGTCGGGCCGCGGATGGGCCGCGACCACGGCGGCCCGCTGCCCGGCGGAGATCGCGTGGTAGCCGACCCCCAGCACGTCCAGCTCCACGCCCCGGGTGACCAGGGCGATCTCCGGCGCCGCGATGGCCGCCACCACCGCCGTCAGCACCCGCCACCTGACCCGGCTCTTCCAGGCCGAGCTGCACACCACGCCGGCCCGCTGGGTCGAGCGGGTCCGCCTCGACCGCGCCCGACAGCTGCTCCTCGACGGCCACAGCATCACCGCCGCCGCCCGGCTCAGCGGCCTGGGCAGCGACGAGACCCTGCGCCGCGCCTTCGCCCGCCGGCTGGGCACCACGCCCACCGAGTACCGCAACCGCTTCACCACGACCAGCGGCCCCGGCGCTCAAGCAGGTGAGCCCCCTGAGCACCTGCCCAGCTGAGCACCCGAGCACCCGAGCACCCGAGCACCCGACAGACTCCCCGCGACGAACGCTTGACCTTGACGCTACGTCAGGGTTGGAGGCTTGCCGCATGACGAACGAGAGCACTTCCACCGCCCCGCTCCACCCCCCGGTCGGCGGTTTCCAGGAGGTCGACGGCCGCCGCCTCTACCTGCACCGCCAGGGAACGGGCGGCCCCGCCGTCGTCCTCCTGCCCGGCGCCAGCGCCATCGGCCTGGACTACTTCGGTGTCCAGCAGGGGGTCGCGCAGTTCACGACCGCCGTGGTGTACGACCGCGGCGGCACCGGCTTCAGCGACGAGGCCGCGCTGCCCCGCACCGCCGCCGAGGTCGCGGCCGAACTGCGCGAACTGCTGCGCGCCCAGGGCGTTCCCGGCCCGTACGTCCTGGTCGCGCACTCGCTCGGCGGCGCGTACGCCCACGGGTTCGCCCAGCAGTACCCGCAGGACGTGGCCGGACTGGTCTGGCTGGACGCCTTCCACCGGGACTGGGACGACTACATGCCCGCCGAGGCGAGCCTGGCCGCCACCCAACAACTGTCGCCCACCGAGGAGCAGCTGCGGCAGGCGCTCCCCGCCATCCGGCAGCTGTGCGAGGACCTGCTCGTGGACTACCCGGCGGACGTCCGCGACGCGGTGACCGAGTACCACGTGAGCGAGCGCTGGATCCACGCCGGCATCGCCGAACGCGCCTCGATGCCCGAGCTGGCCGTCGAACTGCGGGCCGGGGCGGACCTCCCCGACGTCCCGCTGATCGCGCTCACCCCGCTGGGCGTCGACCCCGGCCAGCAGGCGCTGATGTCGGAGGAGCTCCTCCAGGCGATGCACGACGGCAAGACGCGGCTGTACGCGGACATGGTGGCCAGGGTCTCCAACGGCGAGCAGCGCCTCCTCGCCGACACCGGCCACAGCCAGTTCGTCTTCGAGCGGACCGATGTCGTGGTCCAGGCGATCCGCGATGTCGTGGACCGGGCGGGCCGCGCCTAGACTTCGGCCACGGCCACGGCCACGGCCACAGCCACAAATCCTCAACGGAACCGGAGCCGGACGGTGCTGACGATCGGTCAACTCGCCGCGACCGCAGGCGTGACCGTGCGCACCGTCCGCCACTACCACCAGGTCGGGCTGCTGCCCGAGCCCGAGCGCGACCGCTCCGGCTACCGCCGGTACAGCGCCCAGGCCGCGGTGGACCTCATCCGGATCAGGACGCTCGCCGACGCCGGGGTGCCGCTGGCCCGGATCGACGCGCTGCTGCACGCTCAGCCGGAGGAGTTCGCCGCCGCCATCACCGACCTCGACGCCGAACTGCGGCACCGGATCGACCAACTCGCCGAGCACCGCCGCCGGATCGCCGACCTGGCGAGCGGCGAGCGGCTCGCACTGCCGCCCGAGGTGGTCGCCATCCTGGACCGGATGCGCGCGCTCGGGGTCAGCGAGCGGTCGGTGCTGCTCGAACGGGACACCTGGATCCTGCACCAGGCCCTGGACCCGGAGGCCATGCGCCGGGGCATCCGGGAGAAGAACGCCAGCTTCGACGACGCCGAGACGATGCGGCTGTTCCTGCTCTGCGACCAGTCGCTCGACTGGGAACCGGACGACCCCCGTGTGGACCGACTGATCGACGACCTGGACGCCTGGGAGGCCGCCCATGGACGGGACAGCAGCCGGCCCGGCAAGCAGGCGGTGATCTTCTCCCGGCTCGCCGAGGCCTCGCCGACCTGGCAGCGCATCCTCGGCGTGCTCGCCCACCGCGCCAAGCAGCGCCGCCTCGCCGAAGGCCACAGTCCTGCCGAAGGCCACCATCTCGCCGAGGAAGGACGGGCCGCCGAAGAACCCCCCGCCGCCGAGGAAGGCCGGGCCGCGGACCCGGCACGGAAGCGTTGACGTCGGATTCACGCCAGCCCAACCCCCGTTCGTACTGCTGGACTTCGGGTCACGAACCCACCACCCAGCGACGGGACCTCCGGCATGCCGACCGGCACCACTCTCCCTCCAGCCCCGACCACCCCGGGCGCGACCGCCCCGGGCCCGCGCCCCCGGGACGGCGGCACCCTCGCCGTCCTCGCCGTGACGACCGGCGTGTTCTCCATCGTCACCACCGAGATCCTCCCGATCGGCCTGCTGACCCCGATCGGCGCCACCTTCCGGATCTCCGACGGCACGGCCGGGCTGATGATGACCCTGCCGGGCATCGTCGCCGCGGTGGCCGCGCCCCTGGTGACCGTCATGACCCGGCGCGCGGACCGGCGGACCATGCTCTGCGCGCTGCTGCTGGTGCTGACCCTGGCGGACCTGCTCAGCGCCTTCGCCCCCGCCTACTGGGCGGTACTGGCCGCCCGGATCGTCCTCGGCCTGGTCATCGGGGCGTTCTGGTCGATCGGTTCCGGGCTCGCCCCGCGCCTCGTCCCGGAGGACCGGCGGGCCCGGGCCAACACGGTGATCTTCTCCGCCGTCCCGCTCGGCTCGGTGCTCGGCGTCCCGGCGGGGGTGTTCCTCGCCTCCCTGGCCGGCTGGCGGACGGCCTTCCTCGCGATGGCCGCGCTGACCCTGCTCGCCCTGGCCGCCCTCCTGCGGTCGCTGCCACCGCTGCCCCCGCTCACCGTCACCGGGCTGGGAGTGCTGCGCGGTCTGCTGGCCGGCCGGGGCACCCGGACCGGCGTCCTGGTGACCTTCCTGATCGTGCCGGCCCACTTCGGCAGCTACACCTACGTCACCCCGTTCCTCGCCAGCACCACCCACGCCGGCCCCGGCCTGATCACCGCCCTGCTACTCCTCTACGGCGCCGCCGGACTGCTCGGCAACGTCCTGGCCGGGGGCCGGGCGGCCGGGGCACTGCGTCCGGTGTTCGGCACGGCGGCCGTCCTGCTCGCCGCCGCGGCGCTGCTGCTGCCGCTGCTGGGCACCGGCGGTCCGGGCGCCGCCGTCCTGCTGGCGCTCTGGGGCACGGCCTACGGGGCCGTCCCGGTCTGCGCGCTCAGCTGGTTCCTCGCCGCGGCCCCGCACGCCCCGGAGGGTGCCGGCGTGGTCTTCACCTCGGCGTTCCAGGCCGCCTTCTCGATCGGCGCGCTGGCCGGCGGCCTGGCGGTGGACCACTCCTCGCCCGGCACGGTCATGCTGCTCGGCGGGACGGTCGCCCTGCTCGCCGCGGCCGCCGTGTGGCGGTACGGCCACCGGGTCCGTCCCGAACCGACGCCGTGAGACGGCCGACGCGGTGACACACACCCCCGGCCGGACCCTGGCCGTCCGCTCCGTCCGCGGTGAGAATGCCGGTGTGCCGTCAGCCCGTCCGTCCGTACGACGGAGCCGCGGACGGCACCGCCGGCCGGGACGGTCCCGGGCGGCCGAGGGCGAGAGGACGGCCGACGGATGGACAGCCAGTGGATGGATCCGGCGTTCCAGGGGCGGTTCGGCGACTACCAGAACGAGATCTATCTGCGCGGGCTCGGCGGCGTGCTGCCGACGATGCCGATGGCCTTCGCCGAACTGGAGGCGCGGGCGAGCACGGCGCTGGCGCCCTCCGTGCTCTCCTACGTGGCGGGCGGGGCGGGCGACGAGTCCACCCAGCGGGCGAACGTCGCCGCCTTCGGCCGGTGGGGCCTGGTGCCGCGGATGATGGTCGGCGCGCGCACACGGGACCTCTCGGTGGACCTGTTCGGGATGCGGCTGCCGACCCCGCTGTTCATGGCTCCGATCGGGGTGATCGGCCTGTGCGCCCAGGACGGTCACGGGGACCTGGCCACCGCCCGGGCCGCCGCCCGGACCGGTGTGCCGATGGTCGCCTCCACGCTGACGGTCGACCCGCTGGAGCGGGTGGCCGCCGAGTTCGGCGACACTCCCGGCTTCTTCCAGCTCTACACCCCCACCGACCGGGCGCTCGCCGAGAGCCTGGTGCACCGGGCGCAGGCCGCCGGCTACCGGGGCATCGTCGTCACGCTGGACACCTGGGTCACCGGCTGGCGCCCGCGTGACCTGGCGACCGCCAACTTCCCCCAGCTGCGCGGCCACTGCCTGGCCAACTACACCTCCGACCCGGTGTTCCGCGCCCGCCTCGCCAAGGCCCCGGAGGAGGACCCGCAGGCGACCGTCCTGGAGTGGGCCGGCGTCTTCGGCAACCCGCTGACCTGGGACGACCTGCCCTGGCTGCGCTCGCTCACCGACCTGCCGATCCTCCTCAAGGGCATCTGCCACCCCGAGGACGTCCGCCGCGCCAGGGACGGCGGCGTCGACGGCATCTACTGCTCCAACCACGGCGGCCGCCAGGCCAACGGCGGACTCGCCGCCCTCGACGCCCTCCCCGGCGTCGTCGAAGCCGCCGAGGGCCTGCCCGTCCTCTTCGACTCAGGCGTCCGCTCGGGCACCGACGTCGTCAAGGCCCTCGCCCTCGGCGCCACCGCCGTCGGCGTCGGCCGCCCGTACCCCTACGGCCTGGCCCTGGAGGGCACCGACGGCATCGTCCACGTACTGCGCTCCCTGCTCGCCGAGGCCGACCTCCTGATGGCCGTCGACGGCTACCCCACCCTCGCCTCCCTCCGCGCGGACGGCGCACTGCGCCGCACATGACGAGAATTCAGGTCACGAGAAGTCAGGTCACGACGAGGAATCAGGTCATCGTGTCCGCCGGAAAGCGGCGGGGCTTGCCGGGACATTCGGGACGGCCCTACGCTCGAACGGCACAAATCGGGTCCGTACGTTCCCGCACGCTCGGAGGTCCGCCATCATCCGCGTCCTGCTGACCGCCTTCGAACCGTTCGGCCGCGATCCCCTGAACTCGTCCCTGGAGGCGGGCCGACTGGTCGCCGCCGGTCCGCCGGCCGGGGTGGCCCTGGAGTTCGCCGGGCTGCCCTGGGCGTTCGGCGACTCGATCGCCGAACTGCGCCGGGCGGTGGCCCGGTTCGAGCCGGACCTGGTCATCGCCACCGGCCAGGGCGGCAACCGGCCGGACCTCACGGTCGAGCGGGTGGCGATCAACCTCGACGACGCCGTCCGGACAGCCGACCGGAAGGGCAACCAGCCGCTCGACCAGCCGGTCGTACCGGACGGCCCGGCCGCGTACTTCTCCTCCCTGCCGGTGAAGGCCTGCGTGGAGGCGGTCCAGCAGGCCGGGATCCCGGCCACCGTCTCGCACACCGCCGGCACCCACCTCTGCAACCACGTCTTCTACGGGCTGGCGCACCTGATCGCCACCGAACGCCCGGAGCTGCGCGGCGGGTTCGCGCGCCTTCCGTACCTGCCGAGCCAGGCCTCCGGCCGGGAGCAGAGCGCCTCGATGTCGGCCGAGACGGCCGCCGAGGGGGTCCGCATCCTGATCCGCAGCGCCGTGGCCACCCTCCACCTGCCGCCCGTCGGCACAGTGGCGGCACCGCGCCGAAGAAGCTGGCTGTCCCGCCGGAGCAACTGATTCCCCGGAAACTGAGTTCCGGAGACTTCCGGAAACGCGAAGAACCCCCATCCGGGTCCCGGATGGGGG
>NZ_JBIVVI010000176.1:0-10340 GCF_044757675.1 Kitasatospora sp. NPDC091257 | reverse complement strand
GTCCGGAGGGAGGGGGGAACTCACCGCGCCGAGGACCCCACCGAGACGTGCAACCTCGCCACCGACCCGGCCCACCGCGAACTGGTCGCCCGCTACAGCACCCTGCTGGAGGACCTGATCACCGCCGAGATCGGCACCGACACCCGCGCCTGGGTCATCGAGCGCCCCCGCCTGCTCGGCCGGCCCACCTGGCACGGCGACGACGACCGGCCCGCGGCCGTCGCGGCCCCGGCCCGACGCCGACCCGCCAGCCCGACGCCGACCCGCGTCGCCCGCGCGGGGCTGCGGTCGCCGACCCGGCCTCCACCCGGCCCGGAGGAAAACCGGGAGCCGTTCGGCGTCCACCGCGACACAATCACGGGATGATCGGCAAGCGGATCACCCATCGCACCGCGGACGGCGTCCGCATACCCGGAACCTGGCGGCACGCCTTCATCCACAACGGCGGCCACTACTTCCTCACCGACCTCTTCATCTACGCCGACGGGCTCATCGACTGCTGGGAACTCGTCACGGTCGAGGAGTTCGAGGAGAAGCTGCGCACCGGCTGGGTGGCCACCACCCTCCCGGAGGGCGGGGAGGCCTCCGCGCACGACCTGGCGGACTGGAAGTTCGGCGAGCCGGAGAGCTGGCTGACACCCGAGCTGCTGGTCGCCGAAATCCGCGACACCATCGACCAGTTGAACGGGCGCCCCGACTCGACCGGCCGCTGCCTCGCCGCCGTCGACACCTTCCTCGCCGACCGGACCGAGGAGAACCGGGCCGCGGCCCGCGCCGCGTTCCTGGCCGTCCCGGAGTCGCAGCGCCGCTACGCCCTGGGCGACATGGACAGCAAGGACCGGCCGCTGCGGATCCTGGTGGCCGGACCCGGCGGCCGGACCTACCTGTCGTTCGACGGAACGGTCACGCAGGAGGACTACGACGGCGCCCTCGCGTACTTCGAGGAGCGGGCCCGCTGGCAGGCCGAGCGGCCCACCCGTGTCCCGGCGGACGGGCCGGCGGCCCCGCACGCCCCGGCGGTCCGGCTCTACCAGTGGCATCTGAACGAGCCGCCGGCCGACCCCGGCAAGCGCGGCCTGCGCAACGACTACCCCGCCCCGATCACCGTGGCGGACGTGACCTACCCCTCCGTCGCCCATGCCTACTGGGCCCTGTCGGCGGCCCAGCCCGAGGCCCGGAGCGCGATCGCGACGGCGGAAACCGCCGCCGCAGCGCGCAAGCTCGCGACCGAGGCGCCTCGTCGCGAGGGCTGGGAGCATGCCCGGACCGCCGTCATGACGCGGCTGCTGCGCGCCAAGTACGACCAGCATCCCGAGCTGGCCGAGATCCTGCTGGCGACGGACGACGCCACCGTGATCTACGACGACATGGCCTCGGACTTCTGGGGCGACAACGCCGGCCGGGGCCGCAACTGGACGGGCCGGCTCCTCGAACTCGTCCGTTCCGAACTGCATGTGCGGCGGGCCGGAATCCCGGGGCTGTGAGCGGGGCGGGCGAGCGGCTCCCCGGGAGCCCGGGAGGCCGGGAGCCCGGGAGGCCGGAGAGGCCGCCTCCACCGATGGTGGAAACGGCCTCCCCGGTCCGTGATCCGGTGATCACGAAGAGCTGAATCAAGGCCCCTTCAAGCAAGTCTGACGAATCGTCAGGCCGCCGGAAGGCGCGGGGTCCGCGGCTGGGGCTCGGCCTGCTGCTCGACGGCGTCGAGCGCCGCACGGCGTAGGACGGGGAGGGGGCCGGGTCGGGCGTCGCGTGCCGCCGGGGGAGCGGCGGATCCTGAGCGTCCCCGGGCCCGAGCGGCCGGGGTGCGAGTACCGACGGGCCGCGGAGCCCCGGCGCGCAACCCGCTGCCGCGTACGGTTCGTCCACGCCGCGTTGTCCCGAGCGGCGCACGACGGGCCGGGCCCGGCGCGCCTACGTTCTCCGCGACCCGCACGACCGGAGACCCGAGGGAGCGACGCACGTGAACTGGCTGATCCACGACTATCGGGAGGACGACCTGGCTGCCGTCGTCCACCTGATCGACAGCACCGCCGGGCTCGGGCAGGAGTCCGTGTTCTCGCTCGCCGAGTGCATCGCCGCGCTGACCGCGCGCCAGCCCGCCGTCGTCGCGGTGCACGACGGTACGCCGATCGGTGCCGCGCTCGCGCAGGTGGCGGGGGAGCGGGCGTGGGTGATGCGGGTGGCGATCGCCCCGGCCTGGCGCGGGCGGGGCCTGGCCAGCGCGCTCCTGCGGGAACTGGAGCGACGGCTGGTCGAGGCACGCGTGCGGCGGATCGCCTATGTGCTGCCGGAGGAGGAACTGCTCGGCGAGGGACTGCACAACGCCGGCTACGAACGGCGGCCCGCCGCCGCGTACTTCGAGAAGACCGAGCCCGCCGCGGGCTCCGCGGCCGGCACGCTGGACGAGCTCGGCGGGCGGGTGCTGGGCGGCGACCTGTGGGACCGGGTGGCCGGAATGGCCGCCGAGAAGGAGCTGATCGAGCGCAGGGTCGTGCTGCCGCTCGCGGAGCCCGAGCGGGCGGCCCGGCACGGGGTCCGGCCGCCACGCGCGATCACCCTGTTCGGGCCGCCCGGCACCGGCAAGACGACCTTCGCCCGGGCCATCGCCTCCCGCCTGGGCTGGCCGTTCGTCGAACTGCTGCCCTCCCGGCTCGCCGACGAGGGCAACCTCGCCGCCGCGCTGCGCAGCGCCTTCGCCCGGATCGGCGAGCTGGAGCGGGTGCTGGTCTTCATCGACGAGGTGGAGGAGATCGCCCCCGTACGCGGCGAGGCCGGCCGGACGGGGACGATGCACGGCGTGACCAACGAACTGCTCAAGCTGATCCCCGGTTTCCGCGGGCGTGACGGCCGACTGCTGGTCTGCGCGACCAACTCCGTCCGCTCGCTCGACCCGGCGTTCCTGCGCACCGGCCGGTTCGACTACGTCATCCCGATCGGCACCCCCGACCCGGACGCCCGCGCCGCGATCTGGTCGCGCTACGCGCTCGGCACCGACCGCCTCGACGTGGACGTTCCCGCACTGGTGGCCGCGAGCGAGCACTTCTCCCCCGCCGACATCGAGCACGCCGCACGCCTGGCGGCGCAGACCGCGTTCGAGCGCGACGACGCCGTACCGGGGGCGACCACCGCGGACCACCTCGCCGCGATCGGCGCGAGCCGCCCGACGGTGACGGCCGCCATGGTCGAGGCCTTCCACACCGACATCGGCACCCACGCCAGGCTCTGACCCCGGGCCCGCACAGCGCACAGGCCTTCGGTGGCCGGCCCTCTCCGCTCATGGGAGAGGCTGGTCGATTCGACTCGCAGGCTGTGGAGGGCCCAGGGGTAGTGCGAAGTCCGGTGCGGACCCCGGGGGCGCCCTCGGCGAAGGTGCTCAGGGGCGGCCGGTGGTCTCCCGGTGTGCCTCGACGGTGACGGCGAGCCGGACGGCCGCGTCCGACCAGGTGCGGGCGGCGGCGTCCGGGTCGCCCGCCCGCAGGGCGTGGGCGAGGGCGCGCAGGAGCTCGGCGGTGGTGGCCAGGCCGCCGCGGTTCAGCCGGGCGGCGGTGCGGTCCAGGCGGGTGAGGGTGGGGCCGTCCGGGTGGCGCAGGCCCCGGTGGGCGGTGTCGGCGAGGGCGGCGAGCGCCTCGGCGAGGTCGGCGGCGACGGGGTCGGCCGACGGTGGCGCGGCGGGGCCGAAGGCCGTGGACGCGGTGCCGGGAGCGAGGTCGGGGACGACGACGGTGTCGCCCGCGAGGAGTGCGGCGGGCTCCAGGACGGTGCGGCCCGCCGCCCGTCGGAGGGTGGCGCTGACGTGGGTGACGGCGCCGGACCCGAGCGCCGCGGCGAGCGCGTCGAGGGAGCCGGGGCAGGCCGGGTCGTAGGTGGCGGCGAGGGTGGCCGGGTTGCCGGCGGCGTCGCGGACCGCGGCCTCCAGGCGCTGCTCGGCGGCGTCGTACCGGACCCCGTCGACGGCGGAGAGCCGCACCACGTGCAGGGACTCGGCGGCGATGCGGGGCCGGATCAGCCGCGGCGGCCGGCCCTCCAGGGTGCGCAGGTGGGCGTCGAGGTCGGTGAGCAGCAGCGGGGCGGGCAGGTCGGTCCAGGAGCCGCCGACCGGGGTGACGGTGGTGGCGGCGGTCCGACCGCGGCCGAGGCGGAGTTCACGGGCGGCGCTGCGGACGGCGCTTTCGCTGACCACGTTGCCGGCGGCGAGGGCGTCGAGGCGGTGGCCGGCGATCCGGCGGGCGGCCAGCGCGTGCCCGGTCGGCGGACGGCCGTCGGCCGGGACGTCCCAGCTGCGGCGGAGCACCAGGACGGTGCCGGCGGCGGGGTGGGCGAGGTAGACCTCGGCGGACCGGGTCGTTGCGGTGCCGCGGATCCGGCAGCCCAGCGCGGTCAGGCGGATCCGGCGCAGCGGGGTCTCGGCCGTCTCCCGGACACCGAGGACCTCCGACCGGGACGCGCCGGGGCGGGCGGCGGCGCGGTGACGGGCGTGAAGCTCGGCCAGGAGCAGGGCCAGCTCCTCGGGCCGGTGGTCGGCGGACCGGGCGGCGTACGCGTCGAGCTGGCCGATCAGGTCGGCGACCAGGCCGGCCGGCCAGTGCAGGGAACGGTCGGCGAGTTCCTCGCGCACCCGGTGGAGGTCGGCGGTGAGGACCGGCCCGGCGTGCACGGCGCCGTCGAGCAGCAGTTCGCGGGCGAGACCGAGGGCGGCGTCCAGGACCGGCGGGATGCCCGCATCGGGCTCGGGACGGCCGCCGAGCGTGACGGCCGGGCGGCCGTCGGCGGCCCGGAAGGCCCAGACCGCGAGGGCGATCATCTCGCCGCGGCGGTCCTGCGCGGCGTCGGTCACCGCGAAGCCCAGCTCGCCGGGGACGGGGAACCGGACGGTGCAGGCGGCCAGTTCGGCGACCGGCTGCGGATCGTCCGGGCGCGCGTGGTGCAGCCGCGCGGCATAACCGCGCTCCAGCGTCCGGCGGGCGGCGGCCACGGCGCGGGCGCCGACGGCGGCGGTCAGCGCCTCGTCGTCCAACGCGCCGGGGGACCACGCGGGGGCGGGCGCGGGGGTGGCGGGGCCGGGGTGAGGACCCGGTGGTGCGGGGGCGTCGGCGGCGGCGTACTGGTGGGCGAGGACCAGGGCGATCCGGTGGCGGCACACGCCCGGGGCGCCGCAGGTGCAGCTGCCACCGTCCAGCCCGGTGCCGGGCGGCAGGACGACGGAGTTGCCGTCCGGGCAGGTGCCGCGAAGCGTGCCGTTCGGGTCGAGGTCGGGCACCGGCCCGTCGCCCGCGGCGACTTCGCGGGCGGCGCGCTTCACCAGGCCGCGATTGGCGAGTGCGGCGAGCGTGTCGGTGTCCAGGGCGAGCAGATCGGCCCGCGTCGCGGCGGTCATCGGCCGAGCCGCTCGGCGACGAACTCGGCGAGCATCCCCGGCGTCATCGCGCCCACGTGCGCGCCGGCGTCCGCGAGCTGCCCGGCCAGCTCGCGGTCGTACGCGGGGGCGGCCTCCTCGTCCAGTGCGGCGAGTCCGAGCACGGTGGCGCCCTGCCCGGTCAGCGAGCGGACGGTGCGCAGCAGCCGGTACCGGTCGC
Organism: Kitasatospora sp. NPDC091257; assembly: GCF_044757675.1. Classification (NCBI taxonomy): domain Bacteria; kingdom Bacillati; phylum Actinomycetota; class Actinomycetes; order Kitasatosporales; family Streptomycetaceae; genus Kitasatospora; species Kitasatospora sp. NPDC091257. Next base: position 4,767 of record NZ_JBIVVI010000176.1, on the reverse strand, counting down.
CGCCCTCGTAGAAGTCGCTGACCACCGCGAGGACGGTGCGCCGCGGGTTCTCCACCAGACCGGCCGCGTAGTCGACGGCACGGGCGATGTCGGTGCCGCCGCCGAGCTGGACCCGCATCAGCAGTTCCACCGGGTCGGTGACGTCGGAGGTGAGGTCCACCACCTGGGTGTCGAAGGCGACCAGATGGGTCTTCAGGCCGGGAAGGCTCCACAGGCAGGCCGCGGTGACCGCGGAGTGGATCACTGAGCCGACCATGGAACCGGACTGGTCGACGAGCAGGATCAGCTGCCACTGCTCCAGGTGCCGGCGGGTGCGGGAGTGGAAGTGCGGGCGTTCGATCAGGATCCGCCGCTCGGCGGGACGGTAGCGGCCGAGATTGGCCCGGACGGTGCGGCGGAAGTCGAAGTCGCGGGCGAGCGGGCGGCGGCTCGGGCGGGCGGACCGGGCGCCGGTGAACGCCTGGCGCAGCTCCGGGGTGAGGCGTTCCATCAGCTGCCGGACCACCGCGGCCACGATGCGGCGGGCCTGGCCGAGCAGCTGCTCGTTCATCAGGTGCTTGGTGCGGAGCACGGCGCGCAGCAGGGCGGCGCTCGGCTCGACCCGTTCCAGGACGGTCGGGTCGGTGACGATCTCGTCGATGCCGTAGTGCTCGACGGCGTCGCGCTCCAGGCGTTCGATCGTCTCGCGCGGGAAGAGCCGGTGGATGTCGTCCAGCCAGTCGACCGCGGTGACCCGGGACGGTTCCGCGCCGGCGGCGCGGATGCCGCGGCGGTCGAGGTCCTCGTCGCGGCCGTACAGCCACTCCAGGGCGGCGTCGCGGGCGGCGCCGTCGGCGCCCGGGCTGCCGGTCCAGGGCTCGGCGGGGGAACCGAGGACCAGGCGCCAGCGCTCCAGGGCGGGGTCGGGTGCCGTTGCGGGGGCCGGCTCGGGCGCGGTCACCGGGCACTCCGCAGGCCGTGGCGGTCGAGCAGGGCGGTCACGTTCTCCTCCAGGGCGCGGGCGGCGGCCAGGTGCACGGGGTCGGCGGTGGTGCGGAGCAGGGCGCGGGCGGAGCCGCGCAGGCCGCGACGCTCGATCAGACGGCGGGCGATCCGCTCGCGCTCGCGCGGCGGGAACCAGGCGAAGGCCTGGCGCAGGGCGGGGAGGGCGATGAGGAACTCGGCGTCGGTGAGCTCGGCGAGGACGGAGTCCACGGCGGCCAGCAGGGAGCCGTCGCCCGCGTCGGCGGTGACCTCCTCCCGGGCGAGTGCGAACAGGCCGGCCAGCCAGTCGCCGAGCGCGCCGGGGTCGCCCGCGGCGTGCAGGGCGGCGGAGGCGAGGTCGGGATCGGCCGTGGGGGTGAGGGCGAGGTGGAGGCCGTGGGCGCCGCCGCGCAGGTCGGCGGGGGCGTGCGGGTCGCGGGCGATGCGGAGGGCGAGGGCGGCGGCGTCCTCGGGGGTGACCGTGAGCAGGTCGGGGGCGTGGCACAGCGCGTCGCGGACGGCGGCGAGGGCCGCGAGGCGCGCCGGGTCGGTGCCGGAGCGGCCGTGCGCGCCCTCGACCAGCCACAGGACGCGGGCGACCGCGCCGTCGATGACGGCGGCCAGCAGCGGGCTGCGGGCGGTGCCGTACACCCGGTCGTGCCGCCACAGGCCGAGCGCGGTGGCGAGGACGGCGCCGAGGGCACCCGGGTCGGGGTGGCGGGCGAGGACGGCGGTGAGCGCGGTCAGGAGGCGGTCGGTGAGGGCGGTGGCGCCGCACAGCACGGTGTCGAGGAGCAGGGCGGCGAGTTCGGTGTCCGTGGGCCCGGTGCTACGGGCCCGCTCGGCGAGGACGGTCGCGGCGGCCTCGTCGAGGGTGGCGCCGTACGCGCCCGCCTCGATCAGGGCGGCGTCGCGGCCGGTGTCCGGCCCGGCTTCCCAGCGTTCGGTGGTGACCGGGTCGGCGCCGTGGGCGGGTCCGGCGGTGCGGTGGCGGCCGGGCACGCCGAGGACGCGCAGCCGATGCAGGGTCCGGCTGGCCGTCAGACCGTCCTCGGTGGTGAGCTCGCAGGTCAGCGGGCGGGTGCCGGTGGCCCCGATCGCGGCGAGCCGGGCGGCGGTGTCGTGGACCAGCGGCGGGGCCGGGGTGCCGGGGTGCAGCCGCCCGGTGCGGGAGCCGCTGCACGCGGCGACCATCTCGACCACCACCGGGTGGCTGCCGGGCGCCAACGGGGTGCGCTCCGACCAGGGCAGCGGCTGGGTCAGGTCGTCCTTGACCAGCGCGCCGGCCAGGCCGTCGAGCACGTCGGTACGGGCCGGCACCGGGTGGCCGCGCAGCGCGGCCAGGCCGCCGGTGAGCGCGGCGGCGGCGACCAGGTCGGCCGTGGAGACGGGGTGGCGGCGCCCGCGCAGCCGCGACACCACGGACTGCCGCAGATGGTCGGCGGCGGCCTCGGGGCCGTCCTCCCACAGCCGCTGGTAGTAGGCGGGCGAGGGCATGCCCGACTGGTAGCCGGCGAAGGCGTCCAGCTGCCGGAACGAGTAGGGCACCAGGTAACTGCCGGACACCGCGCCGGGTCGCGGCGCCGGCAGCGCGGGCCGGCCGGGCACCTCCGCGGGCCGCTCGGCGAGGGTGCGGAGCGCGGGGGTGTGGAAGCCGCCGGTGACCACCAGCACGGTCGCTGTTCCCGCCTCGGCCAGGACAGCGCGGATCCAGGCCGCCATGTACGCCTCGCGGGCCCGGTCGCCCTCGTCCGCCTCGGCGTCCCCGCGGACCAGGTCGAAGTAGGCGTCCAGACGCCCGGCGAGCCCGTCCGCCGGTGCCACCTCGAACAGGCCGTCCCACAGGGCGTCCACCGAGCCGGTGCCGAAGCGCGAGCACAGCCGGGCGGTGGCCTCGGCGTACCGGGCCTCCGCGTCGGCGTACCGGTTGGCGCGCAGCTCGAACGCCGGGTGCCAGGACGGCAGGTCGACGAAGAGCACCTCCGCGCCGGCCGCCCGGCCCTCCCGCAGCGCCACCCACTCGGGCGAGTAGTCGCACAGCGGCGTCCAGGTGGTGGCGGTGCGCTCGGCGTCGCGGTAGTGGCTGAACACGGCGATCGGCAGTTCGTGGCCGAGGGCCAGCTCGTCCAGGCGGCCGTTGAGGTCGGCCGGCCCTTCGACGAGCACGTACGCGGGCCGCAGCCGTCGGACGGTGTCCGCCACCAGACGGGCGCAGGCGGGGGAGTGGTGGCGGACCCCGAGGAAGACCGCGGGCATCAGCCGGCCAGCAGGTGGCGGGCTTCGTGCACGGCGTGCCAGTGCGGGCCGCGCCGCCGCGGGACCCGCTGCTCCAGGTAGCGGCGCAGCCGGGCCAGGTCCTCCGGACTGTCCTTGGCGGCGGTGCCGGCCAGGCTGGCGACCAGGTCGGCCGCGTTGCCGGCCTCGCCGCGCAGGTACCAGCCGCGCAGCCCGACCGCGTGGGCGACCGAGACCGCCTCCGCGGTGCTCATCACCGCGGACAGGCGGTCACCGCCCTCACCGGCCCGCAGCTCGCGGAACGTGGTGACGAGGACCTCCAGCAGGTCCCGGTCGGGCGCGGCGGCCACCCCGGAGCGGCGCAGCAGGTGCGCGGACTCGGCCTCCACCAGGGCGAGTTCGGTGTCCAGGTCGGGGATCGGGAAGACCGTCTCGAAGTTGAACCGGCGCTTGAGCGCCGCGCTCATCTCGTTCACCCCGCGGTCGCGGGTGTTGGCGGTGGCGATCACGTTGAAGCCCTGCTTGGCGAAGACCATCCCCTCCGGCCCGTCCAGTTCGGGGATCGCCACCACGCGCTCGGAGAGCAGGGACAGCAGCGAGTCCTGCACCTCCAGCGGGCAGCGGGTGATCTCCTCGAACCGGACCAGCCGGCCGTCGGCCATGCCGCGCAGCATCGGCGCGGGCACCAGCGAGCGGGTGGAGGGGCCCTCGGATACCAGCAGGGCGTAGTTCCACGAGTACTTGATCTGGTCCTCGGTGGTCGCCGCGCCGCCCTGTACGGTCAGCCGGGAGGTACCGCTGACCGCCGCCGCGATCAGCTCCGACAGCAGCGACTTGGCGGTGCCCGGCTCACCGACCAGCAGCAGGCCGCGGTTGGTGGCCAGGGTCACCAGGGCGCGCTCGACCAGCGCCGGATCGCCGACGAACTTGCGGTCGATGCCGGCCTTCTCGTCGCCGACGACGAACCGGCGGGCGGCGCGCAGGCTCAGCTCCCAGCCCGGCGGGCGCGGGTCGCGGTCCTCGGCGCGCAGCGCCGCCAGCTCCTCGGCGTACCGGATCTCGGCGGGCGGACGCTGGAGCTGCTCCTCGGCGGTGGTGGTCATGGCGGCCCTCCCGGGGTGGTTCGCGTGGCTGTCGGCGAGGTGGTGCGCCGTCACGGCGTGGTCGGCTCGGTCAGCTCGGTCAGGTCGGCGATCACCTCGGAGGCCATCACCGGGTCGAGCTCGGCGAAGGTCGGCAAGGTGCGGTTGCGGGTCCAGTAGTCGCCCGGGCGGGTGTCGAGCCACACCGTCTCCACGCGCTGTTCGGGATACACGTCGTGCATGCCGACCGCGATGCCGTGCTCCGGTGCGAGGACCACGTAGCGGTCCGGCCCGACCCGACGGGACAGCCAGCGCTCCACGCCCGCGTCCTGCGGCTCGCCGCGCTGCCAGCCGCGCCGCTCCATGCCGACCAGCCGGGTGGTGGGCAGCACCGGACCGTTCTCGAAGCGGGTCAGGCGGTGGCCGGCCCGCTCCTCGTCGCTCAGCGCGTACACCGGGCGGCCGAGCTGACGGAACGGCTGCAGGA
>NZ_JBIVVI010000175.1:0-10362 GCF_044757675.1 Kitasatospora sp. NPDC091257 | reverse complement strand
CTCCTGTAGGCCGACCAGCGGGGTGCCGTGGGTGAGGGCACTGGGGACGGCCAGCTTGTGGAGTTGTTACGCGGAGCGGGGAGGTCAGATCCCCATCGGGTGCCAGACCGTCTTCGTCTCCAGGAACGAGAGTAGCCGGTCCGTACCGGGCGCATTGGTCCAGTCCTGGGCGAACGGGTCCAGCACCGGACGGACTACCCTCTTCAGGGTATCCGCGGCGGCCGCTTCCAGCGGTTGCGGCGCGCCGGGACCGTCGACGGCGATGGCCCCGGTGAGGTCCAGCGCGTTGACGTCCTGGTGCGAGGCCAGGGTGGGGGCGATGTCCGCCGTCCGGCCCGAGACGATGTTGACCACGCCGCCCGGGACGTCCGAGGTGGCCAGCACCTCGCCCAGCGACAGCGCGGGCAGCGGGGCGTCCGCGGCGGCCGCGACCACGACCGTGTTGCCGGTGGCGATCGCCGGGGCGATCACCGAGACCAGGCCGAGCAGCGAGTGCCCGTACCCGGCCTGCGGGGCGACGATCCCGACCACGCCGGTCGGCTCCGGGGTGGAGAGGTTGAAGAACGGCCCGGCGACCGGGTTGGCGCCGCCCGCGATCTGGGCGACCTTGTCGGTCCAGCCCGCGTACCAGACCCAGCGGTCGATCGCGGCGTCCACCAGTGCGGCGGCCTTCTTCGGGCCGATGCCTTCGGAGACGGCCACCTCGGCGGCGAACTGCTCGCGCCGGCCCTGGAGCATCTCGGCCACCCGGTACAGCACCTGGCCGCGGTTGTACGCGGTGGTGCCGGACCAGCCCTTGACCGCCTTGCGGGCGGCCACGACGGCGTCGCGGGCGTCCTTGCGGGTGCCCAGTGGGACGTTGGCGAGCCACTCGCCCTTTGCGTCGGTCACCTCGTACACCCGCCCGCTCTCGGAGCGCGGGAACTTCCCGCCGACGTACAGCTTGTAGGTCTTGAGGACGTCAAGACGCTGGAAGGTCGTGTCAGACATCTCAGGCCTCGACATTCAGGTAGGGCTCCAGACCGTGGCGGCCACCCTCGCGGCCGTAGCCCGACTCCTTGTATCCGCCGAACGGCGAGGTGGGGTCGAACTTGTTGAAGGTGTTGGCCCAGACCACGCCGGCCCGGAGCCGGTTGGCCATCCAGAGGATGCGCGAGCCCTTCTCCGTCCAGATGCCGGCGGAGAGGCCGAACGGGGTGTTGTTGGCCTTCTCGACCGCCTCGGCGGGGGTGCGGAAGGTCAGCACCGACAGGACCGGGCCGAAGATCTCCTCCTGGGCGATCCGGTGGGCCTGGCTCACGCCGGTGAACAGGGTCGGCTTGAACCAGAAGCCGGTGCCCGGGAGTTCGCACGCCGGAGACCAGCGCTCGGCGCCCTCGGCCTCGCCGGCCTCGGTCAGCGCGGTGATCCGGGCCAGCTGCTCGGCCGAGTTGATGGCGCCGATGTCGGTGTTCTTGTCCAGCGGGTCGCCGACCCGCAGGGTGGCCATCCGGCGCTTCAGGGCGTCCAGCAGCTCGTCCTGGATCGACTCCTGGACCAGCAGGCGCGAACCCGCGCAGCAGACGTGGCCCTGGTTGAAGAAGATGCCGTTGACGATGCCCTCGACCGCCTGGTCGATCGGCGCGTCGTCGAAGACGATGTTCGCGGCCTTGCCGCCCAGCTCCAGCGAGAGCTTCTTGCGGGTGCCGGCCAGCTGCTTGGCGATGGCGCGGCCGACCGGGGTGGAGCCGGTGAACGCGACCTTGTTGACGTCCGGGTGGGAGGTCAGCGCGGCGCCGGTGCGGCCGTCACCGGTGACGATGTTGACGACGCCCTTCGGCAGACCGGCCTGGCGGCAGATCTCGGCGAAGCGCAGCGCGGTCAGCGGGGTGGTCTCGGCCGGCTTCAGGACGACCGTGTTGCCGGTCGCCAGCGCGGGCGCGATCTTCCACGCCAGCATCAGCAGCGGGAAGTTCCACGGGATGACCTGGCCGGCCACGCCCAGCGGCTTCGGGTTCGGGCCGAAGCCGGCGAAGTCCAGCTTGTCCGCCCAGCCCGCGTAGTAGAAGAAGTGGGCGGCGACCAGCGGCAGGTCGACGTCGCGGGTCTCGCGGATCGGCTTGCCGTTGTCGATCGACTCCAGCACGGCCAGCTCGCGGCTGCGCTCCTGGATGATCCGGGCGATCCGGAACAGGTACTTGGCGCGCTCGCTGCCGGGCAGCGCCGACCAGTCGGCGAAGGCCTTGCGGGCGGCGGCGACCGCGCGGTCCACGTCCTCCTCGGTGCCCTGGGCGAACTCGGCGAGCACCTGCTCGGTGGCCGGGTTGACCGTCTTCAGGGCCTCGTTGCCGGAGGAGTCGACGAACTCGCCGCCGATGAAGTGGCCGTAGGAGGTGGCGATGTCGCCCGCGGCGGCGGGGGACTCCGGGGCCGGGGCGTAGGCGAAGAGGCCGCCGGCGGGCTTGGCCACGGGCTCCTCGGTGTTCTTCTTCTTGGCCATGGTGATCAGTCCACCGTCACGTAGTCGGGGCCGGAGTAGCGGCCGGTGGCCAGCTTCTGGCGCTGCATCAGCAGGTCGTTGAGCAGGCTGGAGGCGCCGAAGCGGAACCAGTGCGGGGTCAGCCAGTCGTCGCCGAGGGTCTCGTTGACCATCACCAGGTACTTCATGGCGTCCTTGGTGGTGCGGATGCCGCCGGCGGGCTTGACGCCGACCTGGACGCCGGTGGCCGCGCGGAAGTCGCGGACCGCCTCCAGCATCAGCAGGGTGACCGGCGGGGTCGCGTTGACGGCGACCTTGCCGGTGGAGGTCTTGATGAAGTCGGCGCCGGCCAGCATCGCCAGCCAGGAGACCCGGCGGACGTTGTCGTAGGTCTGGAGCTCGCCGGTCTCGAAGATCACCTTGAGGTGGGCGGAGCTGCCGTCGGGGCGCTCGCACGCCTCCTTGACGGCCGTGATCTCGTGGAAGACGTCGAGGTAGCGGCCGGAGAGGAAGGCGCCGCGGTCGATCACCATGTCGATCTCGTCGGCGCCCGCGGCCACCGCGTCGGCGGTGTCGGCGAGCTTGACCGGGAGGGCGGCGCGGCCGGCCGGGAAGGCGGTGGCCACCGAGGCGACCTGGATGTCGGTGCCCTTCAGGGCGGCCTTCGCGGTGGCGACCATGTCCGGATAGACACAGATGGCGGCGACGCGGGGGGTGTTCGGGTCGGTCGGGTCGGGAGTCCTGCCCTTGGCGCACAGCGCGCGCACCTTGCCGACCGTGTCCGCGCCCTCCAGCGTGGTCAGGTCGATCATCGAGATCGCCAGGTCGATGGCGTACGCCTTCGCCGTGGTCTTGATCGAGCGGGTACCGAGAGCGGCGGCACGCGCCTCCAGGCCGACCTGGTCGACGCCGGGCAGGCCGTGCAGGAATCGGCGGAGCGAGGCCTCGGACGCCGCAACGTCCTGAAGGCCGCTGCCCGCAACGCCGGGGGCATTGGCTGCAACAGTGGACATAGTCACCAGGGCAGCATATCTACGCGCGTAGCAAACCGCTAGGGCGCTCGCCATTCGTGGCCGGACCGAGACCTCGGGGTGAGGGGCATGGGGCAGAATCGACGTCATGACCGATTCCGACGGCAAGCCCCACCAGGGCCCCGCCGCCCCCGACGGGGAGCCCGAGTACGCCGACCGCGTGTACCGCTCTGTCCCCGGTGTGATCTCCGGAGTGCTGCTGCTGGTCGTGGCGGCCTGGCTGATCGGCGACGCGGTGGTGAGCGGGACCGGGAAGACCCCGTACGTCTCGCTCGCGGCGGTGCCGGTGTTCGCCTTCCCGGTGATCGCGTACACGCTGCGCCCGGCCGTGACGGCCGGCCGCGACCGGCTGGTGGTGCGCAACCCGTGGCGGACCGTCGTCGCGCCGTGGGCCTCGGTGGACGCGCTGCGCGCCGGGTACTCGGTCGAGCTGCTCGCCGGCGGGAAGAAGTTCCAGCTCTGGGCCGTGCCGGTGTCGCTGCGGCAGCGCAAGCGGGCCACCCGGGCGCAGAGCCCCAGCGCCGCCGAGCACGCCTCCAGGACTGGCCTGGGGCTGGGCATGGCCAAGCGGACCAACCCGGTCGTCCAGGGCTCGCCCGACCCCACCCGCGCCTGGTCCGACCAGGTCACCGCCGTCCTCCAGGAGACGGCCGAGCGCAACGCCGCCCGACCCTCCGCCACCGGCCCGGTCGAGGTCCGCTGGTGCTGGTGGGTCATCGCCCCCACCCTGGCCGGCCTGATCGCGCTGATCACCGTCATCGCGGTCTGACCCCGCCGACCGCACGAAGGGGCCCGCCGGTCACGACCGGCGGGCCCCTTCACGTGTGCGCGGACGTCAGGCGGTGATGCCGGCGGCCTCGGCGAGGTCGTGCTTGACGGTGGCGAGGAGGGCGGCGGCACGCTCGCGGGCGGGACCGAGGTCGGCCGCGGAGGCGACCGGGAGGACGACCTCCAGGTAGCACTTGAGCTTGGGCTCGGTGCCCGAGGGGCGGACCACGATGCGGGCGGAGCGGACGCCCTCGCCGGCCAGGTAGTAGCGCAGCCCGTCGGTGGGCGGCAGGTCCGCGGAGCCGGCCGACAGGTCGTCGGCGCGGGTGACCCGCAGACCGGCCAGGACGGTCGGCGGCTGCTCGCGCAGCCGGCGCATGGCGTCGGCGATCAGCGTGAGGTCCTTGACCCGGACGGAGAGCTGGTCGGTGGCGTGCAGGCCGTGCTCCAGCGCCAGGTCGTCCAGCAGGTCGGCGAGGGTGCGGCCGGACTTCTTGAGCGTGGCGGCCAGCTCGGCGACCAGCAGGGCGGCGGTGATGCCGTCCTTGTCCCGGACGCCCTGCGGGTCGACGCAGTAGCCGAGCGCCTCCTCGTAGCCGTAGCGCAGGCCCTCGGCGCGGGAGAGCCACTTGAAGCCGGTCAGGGTCTCGGCGTAGCCCAGCCCCGCCGCCTCGGCGATCCGGCCGAGCAGGGTGGCGGAGACGATGGTGGTGGCGAAGGTGCCCTCGGCCTTCTTCGCGACCAGGGCCGAGCCGAGCAGCGCGCCGACCTCGTCGCCGCGCAGCATCCGCCAGCCGGCCGCGCCGGCGCCGCCGCCGGCCGCGTTGCCGTTGGCGGGGACGGCCACCGCGCAGCGGTCGGCGTCCGGGTCGTTGGCGATCACGATGTCCGGGCCGACGGTGGCGGCGGTGCGGAAGGCGAGGTCCATCGCCCCCGGCTCCTCCGGGTTGGGGAAGGCCACGGTCGGGAAGTCCGGGTCGGGCTCGGCCTGCTCGGCGACCACGGTGGGCGCGGGGAAGCCCGCCCGGCGGAACGCGGCGACCAGGGTGTCACGGCCGACGCCGTGCATCGGGGTGTAGACCACCTCCAGGTCGCGCGGGCCGTGCTCGTCGACGATGGAGACGGCCCGGGTCAGGTAGGCCTCGACGACCTCCTCGCCGAGCACCTCCCAGCCCTCCTCGGCGCGCGGGACCTCGTCCAGCGAGCCGATCGCGTCGATCTCGGCGGCGATCCCGGCGTCGGCCGGCGGGACGATCTGCGAGCCGTCGCCCAGGTAGACCTTGTAGCCGTTGTCCTGCGGCGGGTTGTGGCTGGCGGTGACGGTGACGCCGGCGGCCGCGCCCAGGTGGCGGACGGCGAAGGCGAGCACCGGGGTCGGCAGCGGGCGCGGCAGCAGCGCGGCGCGCAGGCCGGCGCCGACCACCACGGCGGCGGTGTCGCGGGCGAAGTCGTAGGACTTGTGGCGGGCGTCGTAGCCGATGACGACCAGGTCGCCCAGGCCCTGCTGCTTGACGTAGGCGACCAGGCCGGCGGCGGCCCGGATCACCACGGCGCGGTTCATCCGCATCGGGCCGGCGCCGAGTTCGCCGCGCAGGCCGGCGGTGCCGAACTGGAGCCGGTCGGAGAACCGCTCGGAGAGGTCCGACCAGGCGAGCTTGGCGTCGGTCTCGGCCTCCGGGCCCTCGGCCAGGGCCAGCAGCGCGGCGAGCTCCTCGCGGGTCTGCGGGTCGGGGTCCTCGGCCAGCCAGGTCCGGGCCCGGGCGAGGAGATCGGGGTTGAGTGCCTGCGTCATGCCAGCTCCATCGGGAAGTGCGTCGGTGTGTCGGCCGGAGGTTCCGCGGTTGATCGGGAGGAGGGTTTCCGCTGTGACCGGAGGGTTCCGCAAGGAAAGGGGTCGCGCATGCGGACGGGGCCCACGGGAGGGCGTGATCAGCGGATCACGCCGCCCGTGGGCCCCGTCGGTCATGATTCTGCGCCTGGTGGGCGTCAGATCCGCTCAAGGACCTTCGCCAGCAGTTCGCCCATGCGCTCGGCGGAGGCCTTGCCGGCCTCCAGCACCTCGGCGTGGTTGAGCGGCTCGCCGGTCATGCCGGCGGCCAGGTTGGTGACCAGGGAGATGCCGAGCACCTCGGCGCCGGCCTCGCGGGCGGCGATGGCCTCCAGGGTGGTGGACATGCCGACCAGCTCGCCGCCGATCACCCGGGCCATGTTGACCTCGGCCGGGGTCTCGTAGTGCGGGCCGCGGAACTGGACGTAGACGGCCTCGTCCAGGGACGGGTCGACCTCGCGGCAGAGCGCGCGCAGGCGCTTGGAGTACAGGTCGGTGAGGTCGACGAAGTTGGCGCCGACGATCGGGGAGTCCGCGGTCAGGTTGATGTGGTCGCTGATCAGGACCGGCTGGCCCGGGGTCCAGCCCTGGCGCAGACCGCCGCAGCCGTTGGTCAGCACGATGATGCCGCAGCCGGCCGCGGCGGCGGTGCGCACGCCGTGGACGACGGTGGCGACGCCGTGGCCCTCGTAGTAGTGGTTGCGGCCGAGGAAGATCAGGGCGCGCTTGTCGCCGATCTTCACCGAGCGGATCGTGCCGGCGTGGCCGGCGACGGCGGGGGCGGGGAAGCCAGGGAGCTCGGTGACCGGGAACTCGGCCACGGTCTCGCCCAGGGCATCGGCGGCCGGCACCCAGCCGGAGCCCATCACCAGGGCGACGTCGTGCCGCTCGGCACCGGTCAGCTCGCGCAGGCGCTCGGCGGCGGCCTGGGCGGCGGCGTAGGGGTCGGCGGAGACGACCGACTGAGGAGAAGCGTTCACGGGTCCGAGGATAGACGGGAATCGGCTACGCGCGTAGAAATTCCGCCGCGGCATGCCGGATCGTTACCCGGATGACCCGAAAACACAGCTCGGCGGTGGTTCCGGGCCGCCCGGTTCGTCGGTTCCCCCACAGACGGCGCTCCGCACCCTCCGTACCCGCACGCCCGGCGCGCGGCCCGCAGGCGCACGGAGCCCCGGGAATCCCTCAGCAGGGGCGGCGGCGCAGGTCCATCACGTAGTCGTGCGGGGCGCCGGCGCTCTCCGCGGCGTCGGCGATCAGGCCGAGGTAGCGGGCCGCGGGCAGGCCGCCCTCGTAGTCGTTGAGCACGTACGTCCAGACCGGGATGTCCCCGTCCAGGGTCTGCGCGCGCAGCTTGATCTTGCGGTAGATGCCGAGCTGGACGCCCTCCCAGCGGTCCAGGCCCTCCTCGTCCATGGGCGCGACGTCGTACAGCGAGACGAAGACCTGGTCCTTCTCGTCCTCGACCACGGTGGCCAGCGAGCCTTCCCAGCCGAGCTGCTCGCCGCCGAAGGTGAGCCGCCAACCGGCTAGCCACCCCGTGCCGCGCAGCGGGGAGTGCGGGGCTCGGCGGGTCATCTGCCGGGCATCGAGGTTGGTGGCATACGCGGCGTAAAGGGGCATGGGGGCCAGCGTAGCCCGGGCGGCGGGCGGGCCGGGGCTACTGGACGAACGTACGGGAGCCCGGACCCCGGCGTGGCGGCCGTCCCGGCGTGCGGGACAATGGGGAGCGTGACTCGGATCGTGATCATCGGTGGCGGACCCGGCGGCTACGAGGCGGCGCTGGTGGCCGCTCAGCTCGGCGCGGAGGTGACCGTCGTCGACCGCGACGGTCTGGGCGGATCGGCGGTGCTCACGGACTGCGTTCCGTCGAAGACCCTGATCGCGACCGCGGAGGTGATGACCACCTTCGACAGCTCGTACGAGGAGCTGGGCATCCTGGTCGCGGACGACACTCCGCCGGTCGAGCAGGCGGCCCGGGTCATCGGCGTGGACCTGGGCAAGGTCAACCGCCGTGTGAAGCGCCTGGCCATCGCGCAGTCCCACGACATCACCCAGTCCGTCACCCGGGCCGGCGTCACCGTGCTGCGCGGCCGCGGCCGGCTCGGCGCCGGTGGGCAGGCCGCGGACGGCTCCCGCGAGGTGCTGGTGGACGCGCCCGACGGCACCGTGCAGTCGCTGCGCGCCGACGCCGTGCTGATCGCCACCGGCGCCCACCCGCGCGAGCTGCCGGACGCCCAGCCGGACGGCGAGCGGATCCTCACCTGGACCCAGGTGTACGACCTGGAGGAGCTGCCCCGCGAGCTGATCGTGGTCGGCTCCGGCGTGACCGGCGCCGAGTTCGCCGGCGCCTACCAGGCGCTCGGCTCCAAGGTGACCCTGGTCTCCAGCCGCGACCGGGTGCTGCCGGGCGAGGACCCGGACGCCGCCGAGGTGCTGGAGGACGTCTTCCGCCGCCGCGGCATGAACGTGATGGGTCGCTCGCGCGCCGAGAGCGTCAAGCGGATCGGCGACCGGGTCGAGGTCATGCTGGCCGACGGCAAGGTGATCGAGGGCACCCACTGCCTGATGGCGGTCGGCTCGATCCCCAACACCTCCGAGATGGGTCTGGAGGAGGCCGGGGTCAAGCTCAACGACTGGGGCCAGATCCAGGTCGACCGGGTCTCCCGCACCAGCGCCCCCGGCGTGTACGCGGCCGGCGACTGCACCGGCGTCTTCATGCTCGCCTCGGTGGCGGCCATGCAGGGCCGGATCGCGATGTACCACGCGCTCGGCGACGCGGTGCAGCCGCTGAACCTCAAGACCGTGGCCTCCAACGTCTTCACCGACCCGGAGATCGCCACCGTCGGCTACACGGCGGCCGACGTGGAGTGCGGCAAGATGGACGCCGTCGTGGTCAAGCTCCCGCTGCGCGGCAACCCGCGGGCGAAGATGCAGGGCATCCGGGACGGCTTCGTGAAGCTGTTCTGCCGCCCGGGCACCGGCATCGTGGTCGGCGGCGTGGTCGTCGCCCCGCGGGCCAGCGAGCTGATCCACTCGATCTCGCTCGCGGTGGACGCCAATCTGACGGTCGAACAGGTGGCCAGCGCCTTCACCGTCTACCCGTCCGTCTCCGGTTCGACCGCCGAGGCCGCCCGGCAGCTGCACATCCGCAAGCGGGCCGACGGCGAATCCTGAGCGTCCGGCGCACAGTTGAGGGCGGTCGCCGATCGGCGGCCGCCCTTCGCGCGGGCATGGCCGTCACCCGGACGGCGGGCGCGGTTCCGGGGGCATGGGCGGCGCGTATTCTACGGTCACGCGCCGCTCGTGCGTGAGCAATTCCCGCTACTAGCTGCAAACGCCTGAAAGCAGACGGTCACGCAGGTTACCGTCGGTTCTGTGTTTGCAGCAGAACGTCGCCAGTTGATCCTCGAAATGGTGCGCGCCAACGGAGCCGTCTCGCTCCGGGAATTGGCCCGCGTCGTCCAGACCTCCGAAGTGACCGTGCGCCGTGACGTGCGGGCGCTGGAGGCAGAAGGGCTCCTCGACCGCCGGCACGGCGGCGCGGTGCTCCCCGGCGGCTTCAGCCGCGAACCCGGATACCCGCAGAAGACCCACCTGTCCGCGGCGGAGAAGAGCGCCATCGCGGACCTCGCCGCCGGCCTGGTGGAGGAGGGCGACGCGGTGGTGGTCGGCGCCGGCACCACCACCCAGGAGCTGGCCCGCAGACTGGCCCGGGTGCCCGGGCTGACGGTGGTCACCAACTCGCTGCTGGTCGCCCAGGCGCTGGCGCACGCCAACCGGGTTGAAGTGGTGATGACCGGCGGCACCCTGCGCGGCTCCAACTACGCGCTGGTGGGCAGCGGCGCGGAGCAGTCCCTGCAGGGGCTGAGGGTCACCAAGGCCTTCATCTCCGGCAGCGGGCTGACGGCCGAGCGCGGGCTGTCGACGGCGAACATGCTGTCCGCGAGCGTGGACCGGGCCATGGTGCTGGCGGCCGCCGAGGTGATCGTCCTCGCCGACCACACCAAGCTCGGCGCGGCCGGCATGTTCCAGACCGTCGCCACCGAGACCATCACCCGGCTGGTCACCGACGAGCAGGCCACCGCGGACGACGCCACCGTCCGCGAACTGGACGCGCTCGCCGACTGCGGGGTGCAGGTCGACCTGGCCCCGCTGGGCGCGGGCCCGAGCGGCGACGCCCCGGTGCACGGCACCGGCAGCGGCCCGGTGCACCAGACCCAGCCCGGCCCGATGGCCCGCCGCGGCGGCCCGCCCCCCGGCGGCGCCCCGCTGCC
>NZ_JBIVVI010000174.1:0-10418 GCF_044757675.1 Kitasatospora sp. NPDC091257 | reverse complement strand
GGCGAACTCTGCCTGCTGGTGGGCCCCTCCGGCTCCGGCAAGTCCACCCTGCTGGGGACGGTCAGCGGCCTGGTGCCGCACTTCACCGGCGGGGTGCTGCACGGCCGGGTCACCGTCGGCGGCCGGGACACCCGCGAGCACCGGCCGCGCGAACTCGCCGACCTGGTCGGCACCGTGGGGCAGGACCCGCTGGCACACTTCGTCACCGACACGGTGGAGGACGAACTCGCCTACGGCATGGAGTCCCTGGGCCTGCCGGGCGACGTGATGCGCCGCCGGGTCGAGGAGACCCTCGACCTGCTCGGCCTCGCCGACCTGCGCGACCGCTCGCTGACCACCCTCTCCGGCGGCCAGCAGCAGCGCGTCGCGATCGGCTCGGTGCTCACCGTGCACCCCCGCGTGCTGATCCTGGACGAACCCACCTCGGCACTCGACCCGGGCGCGGCCGAGGAGGTGCTGTCCGTCCTCCAGCGGCTGGTGCACGACCTCGGCACCACCGTGCTGATGGCCGAGCACCGGCTGGAACGCGTCGTCCAGTACGCCGACCAGGTGCTGCTGCTCACCCCCGGCGCCCCGCCCGTCCTCGGCGGGCCCGCCGAGGTGATGGCGCACTCCCCGGTGCATCCGCCGGTGGTCGGCCTCGGCCGGCTCGCGGGCTGGCGGCCGCTGCCGCTCTCGGTCCGCGACGCGCGCCGCAAGGCCGCCCCGCTGCGCGCCGAACTGGACGGCCGGACACCCGCCGCCGTTGGTTCTTCGTCCGGCACCCCCATCGCCGTTGCCGACCGCCTCGCCGTCCGGCGCGGGCCGGTCCCCGCCCTGCGCGGCGTGGACCTCGCGCTCCGCCCCGGCGAGATCACCGCCCTGATGGGCCGCAACGGCGCCGGCAAGTCCACCCTGCTCGGCAGCCTGGTCGGCCTGCACACCCCGGCCTCCGGCAGCGTCGAGGTCGGCGGCCGCACCCCGCACCGCACCCGCCCCGCCGAACTGATCCGCGAGGTCGGCCTCGTCCCGCAGGAACCGCGCGACCTGCTCTACGGCGAGTCGGTCGCCGCCGAGTGCGCCGCGGCCGACACCGACGCGGGCGCCGCCGCCGGCACCTGCCGCGCCCTGGTGGAACGCCTGCTGCCCGGCATCCCCGACGACGCCCACCCGCGCGACCTCTCCGAGGGCCAGCGGCTCACCCTCGCCCTCGCCGTCGTACTCACCGCCCGGCCCCCGCTGCTGCTCCTGGACGAGCCGACCCGCGGCCTCGACTACGCCGCCAAGGCCCGGCTGGTGGAGATCCTGCGCGCCCTCGCCGCCGAGGACCACGCCGTACTCCTCGCCACCCACGACGTCGAACTGGCCGCCGAACTCGCCCACCGCACGGTGATCCTGGCCGAGGGCGAGATCGTCGCGGACGGGCCGACCGCGGAGGTGGTGGTCTCCTCGCCGGCCTTCGCCCCGCAGGTCGCCAAGGTACTGGCGCCCGGGCCGTGGCTCACCGTCGGGCAGGTCGCGGAGGCGCTGGGCGCATGAGCACTCGTCCCGTCCCCCTGGGGCGCCGGTCCGTCACCGCGCTGCTCCTCGTCACGGCCGTCGGCGTGACGGCCTTCGGCTGGCCGCTGCTCGCCTCCACCAAGTCGGCGCTGGTCGGCCACTCCGCGGACGCGCCGTGGCTGTTCGCGCTCCTCCTCCCTCTTCTCCTCGCCGTCGTCATCGCCCAGATCTCCGAAGGCCGCTCGGCGGGCGGCGGGGCGCCCGGGCTGGACGCCAAATCCGTCGCCCTGCTGGGCGTCCTGGCCGCGGCGGGCGCGGCGCTGCGGCCGCTCGGCGCGGGCACGGCGGGGCTGGAGCCGATGTTCTTCCTGATGGTGCTCTCCGGGCGGGTGCTCGGGCCGGGCTTCGGGTTCGTGCTCGGCTCGCTGTCGATGTTCGCCTCCGCACTGCTGACGGGCGGGGTGGGGCCGTGGCTGCCGTTCCAGATGCTGGCGATGGGGTGGGTGTGCCTGGGCGCGGGTCTGCTGCCGGGTGCTTCCTCCCTGCGCGGGCGCCGCGAACTCTGGCTGCTCGCGGGGTACGGCGCCGTCGCGTCCCTGCTGTACGGCACGATCATGAACCTCCAGGGCTGGCCGTACATCGGCGGCCTGGCCGGCTCCATCTCCTTCGTGCCGGGCGACCCGCTGCCCGCCAACCTGGTCCGCTTCGCCGCGTACTGCCTGACCACGTCCCTGGGTTGGGACCTGCCCCGGGCCGCCCTGACCGTCGTCCTGTGCCTCACTCTCGGCACCCCCGTCCTGCGCGCCCTGCGCCGGACCACCCGCCGCGCCGCCTTCGACGCCCCGGTCACCTTCCGGCCGCCGGAGCCCTAACGGCGGCACACCCCGCACACCTGCCCTGCGCTGGCGACGGGCCGCCCGCACATCCCGCCCCGACCGGGGCACTCGTGTTGGCGCGGGCCGCCGCTTTCCTGCCTGGGTGCCGGAACGATCGGCACCTTGGCGATCCGCGCCGCCACGATCGCCCCCACGCTGTGCGTGACCCTGTCCGGCAGCGGCGCCGCGATGATCCCCGCCAGCGCGTCTCGCGTCCACCCGCCCGCGAGCAACCCCTCCACCCGCGCGGCCTGATCACTCAAGGGCTTCCCCGCCAACGCCATCCGGGGCTCCCGGCGACCGAGTTCGAGCAGCAGCGCCATGCCGGCCGTCAACTTCTCGGGAGGACGGACGGAAGGCTCTTCCACGTCCTTGGCCTTCAGTTCCTTGGAAGGGCTTCCCGCCTCCCCGCCGCCTGGCTTGCCTGGAGCTGGGGCACCGGCGGCCGGGGCCACGGGAAGCGGCGGCACGGTGTGCACCGCCTTGCCCGTCACCGGCACCTCGTGAACGGAAACGACCGTCCGCACCTGCCCGGTCAGCGGTTCCCGCAACGTACGACGCACGTAGTGCCCCGCCGCCTCCAACTCCCTGAGCGCTCGGGCGACGGTCGTGCGCCCCTCCACACTTTTGGCGGCGAGGGTACGGATGTCCTCCCGTGCCCCGTCCGGCAGGCTGAGCAGGTAGCTCAGCAGCCCGCGCGCGGCCCAACTCAGCGAGTGCTTACGGACGACGTGGCCGTTGTCGAGGATCGTGTACCCGGGGGCATGCTGTGGGATACGGTGAATCTGCATCTTGGAGTCTTCTTCTCCTGGTGCCATACCCCGGGGTGTTGGCGCACCGCCGGGGTTACCTATGTGCTCACGCACCGAGCGCCCTCCCGAGCACCCGGCACCGCAATATTCACCGTAATTCGGTAACGCCTCATCAAACTCCATCTCACATCACCTATTCGGGCGGAGCGTGCGCGCACAACCCAGCGCGCCCCGGGCTCGCGAGCCCGGGGCGCGCTTCACCGCACCTCGTCAACCGACCACGTGGTCCGGGTCGTCCAGCCACGCCCGGTGCTCGCCGGCGACGGTGACGGTCAGGCCGAACCGGTCGAGGCCAGGCTCGCCCTGGCGCTGCCACCAGGCGTGGGCGGCGGTCACCTCGTCCCACAGGTCGCGGGGGCCGGACTGCGAGACGGCGTGCCTGCCGTCCCAGTCGGCGAGGCGGCAGTGGGCGTACGAGACCCCATCCCAGGCCTCGAACCGGCCGGTGCCGAGCCGGTCGTAACCAGCCGAGACCTCCTGCCGGAACAGGCCAGGCAGCCGCAGCCCGATCGCGAAGGCGGCGTCGGTGTGCTCGGCCACGGCGGCGGGGTCGAGTCCGGACGGGCCGTGCCGGACGTCCTCGATCTCGAACTCGCCGCTGCCGGGGCGTTGGCCCCTCACCCACATGAAGGCGACGTCCTCGACGAACGGCCCGCTCGCAGACCGGCCGCCCTCGGCGACGGTGAGCTTCAGCAGCCCGCCGTTGCAGAACGCCGTGCCGTACGGGACGACGATCACGCCGCCGGGCACCGTCTGCTCGATCAGCGCCGCAGGGAGGCGCTGCACGGCGGCGGTGACGTGGACCCGGTCGTACGGCGCGCCCGCCGGATGGCCGAGCATGCCATCGCCGACAACGGCCTTGACTGGAAATTGATTTGATGCCAGACGGTGCTGCGCGGCGACGGACAGTTCGGCGTCCAGCTCGACGGTGGTGACGTTCGCCGCCCCAAGCCGGCGGGCCAACAGCGCGGCCGTCCAGCCCGTGCCGGTGCCGATGTCCAACACCCGCACGCCGTCCGCCACCTGGAGATGCCGGAGCATCCGGGCCACGACGGTGGGCATCGAGCCGGCCGAGGACGGCGTGCTGCCGTCCTCGGCCAGCCGGGTCACCAGGGGGAGGTCGGAGCCGACCAACTCACCCCACTCGACCGGGCGTTCCGTCCGATCGATCCACTCACCGCCGTGGTGGATCCGATCCGGAACGAACAGCCCGCGCGGCACGGCCCGGAACGCCCGCTCCCAGTCAGCCGACAGCGCCCCGGATTCCAGGAGTGCGTCGGCGAGCGCGTTCCACTTCACGTGGCTGCTCCTCTCAAGGCTTCGACCGCTTGGGCAGGTTGGTGGGCGGGGCGTCCCGCCTGCCGTCCTGCGACGCCGTGTCCGGCTTCCCGGAGTGGCTGCCACCCTTGCCTCCGCCCGCCGTGCCGGGCCCGTCACCGCCGGGCCCTCCGCCGTGCTTTCCCATCTGCCTGCTCCTCTCGACGCGTTGGAGATCGTGGTCGCCGGCCCACCGGTCCGGCGGGCGGGGCGTGCGCGGACCCCCGGCTTCGGCGGGGGCGTTTTCGGCTCCTGCCAGGACATGGCGGCACTCCTTTCAAGGCGGAAAGCGGAGGAAGAGACGATCCCGGCCGCGCCGCCGGGCCGGCGGCGCGGCCGGGATTCAGTGGTGCGGCCGGAATTCAGTGGTGCGGCCGATCAGCACCAGGCCCGCGACGACGACATGCAACTCAGCGGCCGGTTCACCGCGACGTCGGATCGGACATCGGGAGATCAGCGTGCACGACCTTCCCGAACGGACGGAGGCTGACACCCCAGCGGCCTTGAGTGAGCCGGTGGACCAGCGCAAGCCCGCGCCCCGACGTCGCGTAGGGCCCGGCCTGGATCGTCACGGGCATCGTGCGGGAGCCGTCACCGACGAGAATGCGGACGATCCGGTCGCTCGGGCGACGCACGGCGACAACCATGTGCGTCTGGCAGCCGGTCTCGACGGCGTTGGTGGCCAGCTCACTGACGATCAACAAGGCATCGTCCACCAACGCGTCCAGCCCCCAATCCCGCAACTTCGCGCCAACGAAGCGACGCGCAGCGCCCACAGACTCAGCCTGGTACGGCAGGCAGGCAGTAGCCGGCCTGGTGGCCACCCGAGGGATGACATCGAGGTCGGTGCCAGTGGTCACCGGAGGGCAGGTCGGCTGCTTCCGATTCAGGTCTACCTGGGCTGATGGCATAGGCGGAGACATCGAGGTCACTCCCTCGGGTGGTCTGGTCGATTCCTCCCTAGCGTCTGATCTGCCGGCGAGGTATTCCTAGTTCACTGCCCCGAGACCGCGCATGGGGCTTGTGCGACCGGACGTTTCACCGGACTTTTGATTCCGGCAGGCATGTCCGGCGGAAAAGCGCGTATGACGGCTGGGGGTTCTGTGGCAACGCGATCACTGGGCGAGTTGCGGAAGGCTGCCGGCTACACGCAGGAGAACTTTGTTTCCGCGTTCTTGGACATGGCACGACGCATGGATGTCCGCTCTACGGTGAGCGTTCGCCATCTCAGGAGATGGGAGTCCACCAACCCTCCGCTGCCTCACCCTGGCCAGCAGGCTGTACTCGAAGCTCTGCTGGGTGTCCCCCTGGCTGAACTCGGCTTCGCAATGCCGCAGGAACGGGCAGCCGTCGCATCACAGGGCAGGTGTCAGGAGGACGCCGTGCAGCGTCGGCGGTTCGTTGTAGATGTCGGAGCGCTTCTTGGGGCTTCCGTCCTGCCCCCCGCGAGGAGGGGTCGGCGAATCGGTGCTGCCGATATTCAGACCTTTCGATCGAAGGTCGCCGACCTGTACACCATCGACCACTCGCAAGGTGGCCGCGTCGCCCGGCAAGCTGCCGTGAGCGTGCTCCAGAGCATCGAGAAGGCCATGACCGGAGGCGCCTATCTCGCTCCCATCGGACGCGATCTTCACGCGCTGGTCGGAACGTTGCACTCCCACCTCGGATGGATCGAGTTCGACGCGGGGAGATCGGCTTCCGCCCGTGCGGCGTGTACCGAGGCGCTGACCTCCGCCCGCCTGGTCGGCGATCCACTGTTGGAGGTTCGCGCCCTCGACAGTTTGTCCTTGCTGGCGGTCGAGCAGAAGCGGCCATGGGAGGCGGTCGCTGCCGCGACCGCCTCCGGGGAGATCGCTCAGACGCAGGGCGGACCCAAGGTGAAGTCAGTGGTCGCCCTGCGACAGGCTCGGGCTCTCTCAGCTGCTGGTGACTACGCAGGTGCTCGGCGAGCCCTCTCTCGGGCAATGACATGGCAAGACCGATCGGATGGAGACACCGACGCACCTCCATGGACGGCGTTCGCCGGCCAGGTCGAGGTGGACTATGCCACTGCTGCGTGGCACGTGGAAACAGGACAACTCGCATACGCGATCCCGTTCCTTCGGTCAGCAATCGAACATCTCGGTCCGACTTACAGCCGAAATGCAGCGCTGTACCGGGCGCGGCTGGCCGAGGTACTGATGAGGGCTGGAGAGGTCGAGGAGTCCTGCGCAGAGGCGGTGACCAGTGCCAGCGCGGCGAAAGGGATGACTTCGGCCCGGCTGACGGACCGGCTGCGCATGGTGGCGTCGCTGGCGGCCCACGTGGATACGGCGGTAGCGCGAGACTGTGTTGAGGAACTTCGGGTACTTGGGGTTTCGGCCCGGAAGCAGAGGGCGGTGTGACAGTGACGGTTCAGCTCCTGAACGGTGAGCAAACTGTCGAGCTGGAGTCGGAGTTGAAGCAGGTGTTCGCCGAAGCATTCGCGGAGCCTCCCTACGGTGAAGGTCCGGCCGATGTGGAGCGAGCGTTTCGGCGGTTCCGCTCCCAGACACGGCGGCGCGGGTTCCGATCAGCGATCGCCTCCGACGACGACACCGTCGTGGGGATGGCCTACGGCTACCCGCTGTCGGCGGGCAC
The DNA here is from genome assembly GCF_044757675.1 of Kitasatospora sp. NPDC091257. Lineage (NCBI taxonomy): Bacteria > Bacillati > Actinomycetota > Actinomycetes > Kitasatosporales > Streptomycetaceae > Kitasatospora > Kitasatospora sp. NPDC091257. The sequence continues at coordinate 3,316 of NZ_JBIVVI010000174.1, read as the reverse complement.
CGGGTGGTGGGACACCCTGACCGATCCCGCGCCCGCCGATCTCAGGCACGAGGACGGCGAACGGACCTTCGGCCTCTTCGAACTGGCGGTCCGGCCTCAGTGGCGCCGCCAAGGCATCGCCTCCCGCATGCACCATGTCCTCATCGAAGCGCTCGACAACAGCCGAGTGATGCTGAACACCCGACCGGAGGCGACGAACGCCCAGGCCGCCTACCGGGCCTGGGGCTACCGGCGGGTCGGATCAGCAATTCCCTGGGAGGGCGCGGCCCGACACGATGTGATGGTCCTCGATCTGCCCCACCCGTAGCCCGACTCGCCGAACCGCTCAGACCGGCAACAGTCGGAGCAAGAACTGAGCGTCTCCGGGCCTACGCAAGCCGGCGCAGGGCCCGGCCCGCACTCAGGCCCTCTACCTGGAGCACGGCGTTCCCCTGCCGTAGCGTGGGTTCCCTTCCCCAGGAGGCGTGTTGAGCGAGATCATCCTCATGTCCGACCCGAAGGTCGCCGCGATCCCCGCCGGGGAGAGCGACGAACAGCTGCTGGACGTACGGAGCGGCACCAGGCTCCTCGTCGACGAGCGCAAGCAGGACGGCGACGGGGCCTTCGCGCAGCTGCGGGCCGGCGTCCTGGACCGGCTGCTCGACGCGCAGGCCGCTCTGCCCGACGGCCTGCGGCTGCTGTTCGTGGAGGGTTACCGGCCACCGGCGCTCCAGAGCCGCTACTTCGACGAGTACGCCGCCGAGTTGCGGGCCGCGAACCCCGACTGGCCGGACGACCGGATCAGGTCGGCGACGAGCCGCTACGTCTCACCGCCGGAGATCGCGCCGCACAGTGCCGGGGCCGCCGTCGACCTCACCCTCGTCGACGCCGACGGCCGTGAACTCGACCTCGGCACCAGGGTCAACGCCAGTCCGGAGGAGAGCGCCGGGGCCTGCTACACCCACGCCGAGAACGTCGGCGCGCAGGCCCGCGCCAACCGGCGGCTGCTCAGCGACGCCCTGACCGGCGCCGGTCTCGTCAACTACCCCACCGAGTGGTGGCACTGGTCGTACGGGGACCGCTACTGGGCGCTGGCCACCGGCGCGCCGTCCGCGCTCTACGGACCGGCGCACCGGTAGCCGGCGGCGGCCACGACACGCGGCCGCCCACCGGTACCCGATCGTGGCCTCGGCCTCGGGCCAAGATGGCGTCGACACCGGAGCAGGCCCGAGGAGCAGAGCGATGACCGAGCAGAACCCCGAGCAACTCCCCACCGTCGCCGTCGCGATCGTGGTCAAGGACGGCCGGGTGCTGATGGTGCGGCGGCGGGTCGCCGAGGGCAGGCTGTCCTGGCAGTTCCCCGCCGGGGAGGTCGAGCCGGACGAGTCCCCGGCGGAGGCGGCCGTGCGCGAGACCGCCGAGGAGACCGGCCTCCACGTCGCCGCCGCCCGGCTGCTCGGCGAGCGGGAACATCCGCAGAACGGGCGGCGGATGGCGTACACGGCCTGCGAGGTGGTCGGCGGCACCGCCATGGTGAGGGACTCCGACGAACTGGACCGGGTGGTGTGGGCGTCCCGTGCCGAGCTGGCCGAGTACGTACCGCTCCCGCTGTTCCCGCCGGTGCGGGAGTACCTGGACGGCACGCTCGCCGGGTAGGGCACACGCGGCGGCGGCTCCCCTCGCAGCGGCGCGCCGGCGGTGACCCGGAAATCCTCGCCGGTGGAAGGACGTTCGGACGGGAGACCCCTCGTCCCCCGCCCCGGAAGGAATCGCGTGACACCCACGCACGGAGCCCCGTCCGACCACGCCGCACCGCGAGCACGCCGGTGGGGACGGGACCCCGTCACCGACGAGACGGTCGCCCGGCTCCGGGTCCAGGCCCGCACCGACCCCGCCTCGGGCCTGCCCGCGCTGGCCGAGGCGCTGCGGGGCCGGGCCTACGGCCGGCCCAGGCCCCGGCCCGAGGACGCCGTCCCGTTCCTGGAGGAGTCCGCCGGCATCTACCGCGCCCTGGTCGCCGACGGCGGCACCGAACACCTGGCCGCTGCCGCCCGCGCGCTGTCCTCCCTCGCCCTGCACCACTCCCGAGCGCACGCCGACGGCCCCGCCCTCGCCGCCCGGCAGGAGGCGGCCGACCTGGCCTCGCGCGCCGAAGCGGCCCGGCCGGTGGAGGGCCTCGGCCAGGCCGCCGTCCTGCACGCCGACCTCGCCCACGGCCTCGCCGAGGAGGGACGGTTCGACGAGGCCGTGGACGCCGCCCGCGCGGTGGCCGACCGCTCCCGGGCGGTGACCGAAGCCGGCGGGAGCGACCTGACGTGGCGACTGCTCGACCTCACCGCGCTGCTCCGCCTCGCGGACCGCACCGAGGAGGCCGTGGCCATCGAACACGAGGCCCTCGCCTGGCTGCGCGAGGGCCGCACGGAACCGGCCCGCAGTCCCGTCCCGGCCCTACGGGCGGCCGGCGCCGCCCTGTGGTTCGCCGATCTGGGCCGCACCGAACAGTCGCACCGGCTGCTCGCGGATGCCGCCCGCTCCTGCGAGCGCCTGCCCGCCCGCGGCGACGCCGGCGACTTCGGCTTCAACGAGGGCCTGCGGAGCGCCTTGTTCGCCCGCTCCGGCGTACGGGACGAACAGGCCGCGGCCGACGCCCCGGACCCGCTCGCGCTCGGCGTCGACCCGGGACGGCGCCTCCAACCGGTGCTGGGCCTGGACCTCCACCACTGGTCCTTCAGCCTGCGCGCGTCCTTCGAGGACGGACTGGTCGCCCTCGCGCGGGCCGTCGAGGCCATCACGGGCAAGCCCGAGCCCACCGACCGCCGGCCCGACGAGGAGGGCCCGTCCGAGCACGCCGACGGCCCACTGCCCCTGCCGGAGGACCGCGACCTGCTCGCCACCCTCGGCACCCTCACCCGGCGGCTCGACCTGCGCCGGGCGGTCCGTGGAGACCATCCCAGCTCCTACGCCCACCTCACGCTCCCCCGGCTGCGGCGGAGCGTCCGGATCGAACGCCGCCTCCACGCGACCGGCCCCGCCCACGGCACCCGGCGCCTGGTCAGGGCGCTCACCGACCTGGCCATGGCCCAACTCGTCCACGGCGACCACGCCGGGGCGACCGGCACCCTGCACGAGGCCCACGCCCTCGCCGTACGGACGGAGAACCCGGCCGGGCGCTGACCTCCGGTGGCGGCAGGCGTATTGCCCACCCGGAGCAGGTGGGCGTACCGGCCGTCCCGGGCCAGCAGTTCGGAGTGGGCGCCGCGTTCGTGGTCCGCCCGGGTAGGACGGGCCTCCGAAACCGGCCGGAATCCCCATCCGCCCCGTGCCCCGTCCCGCGTAC